>DATING010001565.1:0-1785 GCA_035474555.1 Longimicrobium sp.
AGGGCAGCAGCGCCTCCGCGCGCTGCGGCCACTCGATCAGCACCAGGTCGTCCGCGCCGCCCAGCTCCGACCATCCCAGCTCCCACACCTCCGCGGGATCCTCCAGCCGGTACAGGTCCAGGTGGTGCACCTGCACCCCCCACGGCGTGTCGTAGCGGAACACCAGGTTGAAGGTGGGCGAGGGCACGTCCCCGTCCACCCCCGCGCCCTGCACCACGGCGCGCGCCAGCGTGCTCTTGCCCGCGCCCAGGTCGCCGCGCAGCGCCACCACCAGGGGCGTCCGCGCCCCCTCGCCAATGCGGCGCCCCCAGCGCGCCAGCGCCTCCTCCGAAAGGACGGCCTCCATCCGCGCCGTCACCCCCCGCGCAGGGCCGCCACGGAGCGCCGCTGCGGGCCCGGCTTCGCGCCGTCCATCTCCGCCTTGAGCTCCATGTACTGGTCGCGCAGCACGGCCGCGCGCTCAAAGTCCAGCTGCGACGCCGCGTCGCGCATCTCCTGCTCCAGCTCCTTCAGCAGCTCCTCCGACGACTTCTGCCCGATCACGCGGCGCTCCGCCACCCCCGTCGTCTTGATCTCCGGCTTGTCCTTGGGCGTGCGCGCGTCCGCCACCCGCGTGCTCATCTCGATCTCCGACACGGACTTGAACACCGTCATGGGGATGATGTTGTGGTCCACGTTGTACTGCTCCTGCAGCACCCGCCGGCGGCCCGTCTCCTCCATCATCCGCTTCATGGAGCCCGTCATCACGTCCGCGTACAGGATGGCCGTGCCCTGCACGTTGCGGGCGGCGCGGCCCACCGTCTGGATGAGCGAGCTGGCCGAGCGCAGGAAGCCCTCCTTGTCCGCGTCCAGGATGGCCACCAGCGACACCTCCGGCAGGTCCAGCCCCTCGCGCAGCAGGTTGATGCCCACGAGGACGTCGAACTTGCCCAGCCGCAGGTCGCGCAGGATCTCCACCCGCTCCAGCGACTGGATGTCCGAGTGCAGGTAGCGCACGCGGATGCCGTTCTGCTGCAGGAAGTCCGTCAGGTCCTCCGACATCCGCTTGGTCAGCGTCGTCACCAGCACCCGCTCGTTGCGCTCCACGCGAATGCGGATCTCCGCCAGCAGGTCGTCCACCTGCCCCTTCACGGGGCGCACGTCGATCACGGGGTCCAGCAGCCCCGTGGGGCGGATGATCTGCTCCACCACCACGCCGCCGCTCTGCCGCAGCTCGTACTCCCCCGGCGTGGCCGAGACGAACACCGCCTTGGGCACCAGCTCCTCCCACTCCTCGAACTTGAGGGGCCGGTTGTCCAGCGCGGAGGGCAGGCGGAATCCGTGGTCCACCAGCGTGAGCTTGCGGGCGCGGTCGCCGTTGAACATCCCGCCGATCTGGGGCACGGAGACGTGGCTCTCGTCCACGATGACGAGAAAGTCCTCGGGAAAGTAGTCGAACAGGCACGCCGGCCGCTCGCCCTCTGCCCGTCCCGCGATGTGGCGGGAATAGTTCTCGATGCCGGAGCAGGTGCCGATCTCCAGCATCATCTCGATGTCGAAGTTGGTGCGCGACTCCAGCCGCTGCGCCTCCAGCAGCCGCCCGGCGCCCAGCAGTTCCCGCAGCCGCTCGTCCAGCTCGCGGCGGATGCGGTCCACCGCGCGTTCCAGCTTGCTCTTGGCCGTGACGAAGTGCGTGGCGGGAAGGATGGCCGTGCGCGTGAGCGTGGCGATGGTGTCGCCCGTCAGCGGCTCGAACCGCGAGATGCGCTCGATCTCGTCGCCCCACAGCTCGATGCGCACCCCCTG
>DATING010001566.1:0-7303 GCA_035474555.1 Longimicrobium sp.
CCTCGCCCGAGGTGTCGTCCAACGGCGGCATGGTGGCCCTGTACAACCAGCTCATCAAGTACCAGACGTCCCGCGACTCGCTGACCACGGGCCGCTGGTCGCGCGCGGGGACCAACCCCGACATCCAGCAGCTGGACTCGCTCATCGCCACCTACCGCGGTCGGCTGGTGAGCGCCGTGCAGGCCCGCAGCAGCTCCCTGTCGGCGCAGATCCGCGTGCTGGACGAGGTCATGGCCGCCGACGCCGCCTCCATCACGGCCCTGCCGGACGCCGAGGCGGAGGAGATGCGGCTGTCGCGCGAGGTCGAGACGCTGCAAAAGCTGGTGGACGACCTGCGCCGCGACCACCAGGAGGCCCGCATCGACGAGGCGGTGGAGGCGGGGCAGGTGGAGATCGTGGACTGGGCCCTGGCCCCCGGCGCCCCCGTGGGCACGGGCTCCAAGCGCCGCCTGCTCTTCGCCCTGCTGGTGGGGCTGATGATCGGCGGCGGCGGCGCCCTGGTGCTGGACCGGCTGAACACGGCGCTCGTGCGCCGCGAGGACGCCGAGGCGGCGCTGCACGTGCCCGTGATCGCCATCATCCCCCGCATGGGCGAGCCGCTCACGCCGGCCGACCGCCTGGGCCGGCTGCGCACGCGCCTCCTGCCGCGCCTGGCCGTCCGCCCCGCCGAGGGCGCGCAGGCGCTGGTGACGGTCAACGACCTGCACTCCGCCGGCTCGCAGGCGTACCGCAAGCTGCGCACGCACCTCATCTTCTCGCAGGGCGGGCAGCCGCCGCGCACGCTGCTCATCACCAGCCCCGCGGCGTCCGAGGGCAAGACCACCGTCAGCGCCAACCTGGCGACCACCTTCGCGCAGCAGGGGCTGCGGGTGGTGCTGGTGGACGCGGACCTGCGCCGGCCGCGGATGCACGGCGTGTTCGGCCTGTCGCGCACGCCCGGGCTTACCGAGGTGCTGCAGAACGAGGCGACGCTGGAGGAAGGGCTGCGGAACACGCACGTGGAGGGGCTGCACGTGCTGGGGGCGGGCCGTCTTGTGGCCGCCGTGAGCGAGCTGCTGGGCGGCGCCGCCATGGGCCGGCTGCTGCGCGAGCTGAACGGCCGCTACGACGTGGTGGTGCTCGACACGCCCCCCGTGCTGGCCGCCGCGGACGCCGAGATCCTGGCAGCGCAGGCGGACTCCGTGCTCGTCGTGGTCCGCGCCGGGCAGACGGAGCGGCAGAGCGCGCACTACGCCATCCAGCAGCTGCGGGCCATCGGCGCGCGGATCGTGGGCGCCGTGCTCAACGACCCGGACCAGAAGATCGCCGGCTACGGCAAGTACGCGTACTACTACGACTACTACGCGGACGCGGCGGACTAGAAGGGTAGTGCCAGGAGACCCGTGCCGAGTGCCGGGTTGAACTTCCTCGCCATCGGTCCTGATCCGCGGTACGGATGCGCATCTTCGCCCAACGACGACGGCCCTCCCGCGCTGCGGAAGGGCCGTTGTTGAATCTAGAAGCTGGCTACCATTCCACCGGCTCTCGCCGTTTGCGCCAGTACCCGTCCCGTCGCTTGTGATGTGCGATGGCGACGATGAAGATCCAGGCAGGACGCGGACGGTAGATCAGCTTGTACGGGAATCGCCGGAGGACCAAGCGACGCTCCCCGCGGACGACCTCCTCGCCGATCTGCGGATGCTCGCGTACGCGCTCGAAGGCGCGCTCCACGGCCAGCGTAAACCGGTCTTCGGCATCGGCGGAGATCTCTTTGTAGCGATCGGCTGCTTCGTTGATCTCGCGAACAGCCAGCGGGTGTACGCGCAGTCTCACCGGCGTCGGCGCGCTCGCAGCTGTGCGATCACCTCGTCGCCGTCGATCCCCTCTACTTCGCCGCTCTCCATTTCCAGGTAGCGACGGTGCGCCTCCGCCTCGATCGCATCCTCATCCACGTCGGACGGTTCGAGCGTTTCGATCAGCATGCTCGCGAGATAGTCGCGAACCTCCTCGGGCTGATTGCGCAGCTCGTTTTCCAGCTGCTCCACCGTCATGCTCATGCGTTCCTCGCGGGTCTCAGGTCCGAAACCAACCTAATTACGATCTCGCCAACTGCACAGGCCCGTTACAAAACTCGCGGACGCCGAGACCCTGGACGCGCAGGCAGACTCCGTGCTCGTCGTGGTCCGCGCCGCCGTGCTCGACGACCCGGACCAGAAGATCGCCGGCTACGGCAAGTACGCGTACTACTACGATTATTACTCGGACGCGGCGGACTGAGCGGGAAAGTGCCAAGTTCCAAGTGCCTGGCGACAAGTGCCGGGTAGGACAGCTGGAGCCGGGACGATGGCGCGGCTCGGTGGATGACTGGATTCGATGACGACGGCCCTTCCGCACCTGCGGGAGGGCCGTCGCGCGTTGCGGCACCGCGTGGGTGGCTCCGACGCGTGACGGTGGATGCGTGACGGTGGATGCGTGACGGTGGTTATCGGAAATCCCGATAGGTGCCATCGGGAGTTTGGATGCGAAGGAGATCCGGCGAGACTTCCCGCCGGTGGTTGGACCTTTCGCCCTTCAAGCCCTCGGAGGTACCATGCAGGCACTGCTGGTGGTCGATGCGCAGAACGAGTTCTCGCCGGGTGGACAGCGGCCCGTGCCCAATCACGCCGAGGCGCTGCTGGCGATCCGCGCGCACGTGGAAGCCGCGCGCCGCGCCGGGGCCCCCATCGCCTGGGTGCAGCATCACAACCGGCCGCACGAGTCGCCCGCGTTCGTCCCCGGCTCCTGGGGCGCGCAGCTGTCCCCGGGGCTGGAGCCCGCGGCGGAATCGGGGCGGGAGCGGCTGTTCGTGAAGGACGTGTTCGGCGCGTTCACGACCACCGGGGTGGAGGCGTGGCTGCGCTCGCTGGATGTGGATACGGTCCTGGTGACGGGATTCTACGCGCACATGTGCGTCTCCACCTCCGCGCGCGAGGCGCTCGTCCGCGGTTTCGAGGTGCGGGTGGATCCCGCCGCCACCGGCGCCCGTGCGCTGGAGCACCCCGTGCTGGGCGCGCAGAGCGCGGACGAGGTGGTGCGGTCGGCGTTCCTGCAGCTGGAGAACATGGGCGCGGAGGTCGTCTCCGCGGACGTTTGGGCCGCCGAGCCCCTGGCGATGGTGGCCGCCGCGACGTGAGCCCGCGCATCGAGCCCCTGGGACGGCGATGGCTGCAGCGGGTCTCGAGCCGGTTCGTCGTTTCTCCGGCCGGCGCTTCATGACAGGGACTGAAAAGCATTTGATGCCGAGCCTGGAGATACGCCAGCTTCGCGCGTTCACGGCGCTGGTGGACCGGGGAAGCTTTACGGGGGCCGCCGAATCGCTCGGCGTCTCCCAGTCCACCGTTTCCGAGGCGCTCGCCTCCCTGGAGCGGGCACTCGGGACGGCGGTCGTGCTGCGCCGCCGGGGCTCGCGGGGGATCACCGTGACGGAGGCGGGCCACGCGCTGCTGCCCCACGCCCGCGGCATGCTCGCGGCCGTGGAAGCCGCGCTGGTGGCCGTGGCGGAGGCGGAAGCGGGCGCGCAGGCGGCCGTGGACATCATCGCGAACGAGTCCATCAGCACGTACCTGCTCCCCCGCGTGCTGCCGGCGCTGCGGGAGCGCTGGCCGCGCGTGCGGTACGCGGTCACGGTCGCGGCCTGCGCCGGCGTGCGGGCGAGGATCGACCGGGGCGAGTTCGACCTGGGCCTGTTGCTCGGGACGGACGCGCATCCCGCCCTCCCGCCCGTGGAGGAACTGGGTGGTGAGGGTGCCGGCGTCGGCGCGACGGGGGATGCGGCGCGCGTGGGGATCGGGGGCGGGATTCCGCTGGCCGTCTTCGCGGCGCCCGGCCACCCCCTCGCGCGCATCGCGGACGCGCGGTCCACCGCACGCGAGTCGCTCGCCGCGTATCCGTTCTTTCTCAGCGACGCCGCGGGAGACTTCCACGACCTGGTGCGCCGCTACTTCCAGGCGGACGGGCTTCCCGGCCCGGCGCTGGAGCCCGCGGGGAGCGTGGAGGCGGTGAAACGGGGCGTGCTTTCCACGGCCGCCGCGCTGGGCGTGCTCCCCGGGTACGCGCTGCGTGACGAGTTGGAGGGAGGGCACGCGGTGCGGATCGCCCTGGAGCCGCCGCCCCCGGCCATGCGGCTGGAGGCGATCCTCCCGGTGCGCCCCGCCCGCCACCCCGCCGTGCGGATGCTGCTGGAGTTGCTGCAAACCGAGCTCGGCCGCATATCGTGACGCGGGTGCTTTTTCGCTACATGATCGCTGAAGCCGAGTGATGAGCGCGGTGGTTCCCGCAACGACGACGGCCCTCCCCCCCTGCGGAAGGGCCGTCGCTGCTCGGCTGAAAGTGGGTCAGGCGGCCGTCTTCTCCGCCTGCTCCTTGATAATCTGCGCGAGCGCCCGCAGTGCCCGGTTCACGGACTCGGCATCCGGAAACATCTCCGCCACGTCGGGGTCGAGCAGTACCACGGTAGCGTCACGGGCATACCGGTCCGCGTACTTGCCCCGGACCCCGCCTTTCAGGCTGTATTCGGGCAGGATCTCGTCATCGGGAACGTCGTTTTGCTGCGCCATCATCGTAGTTCCTCTTCGTACTCGCGCCGCTCGCGCGGGGTTGTCTGGCGAGCGCTGATGATGCGGATTCCCGTGCCTCGCTCGGTGTGCATCACCGCAAGAAGACGTCCGGCGTCCGAGCGGCCGAAAATTGCCAGCCGCGCCTCTCCCGCCGAGTGGCGTTCGTCCTCGACGGTGATCGAGAGCGGGTCCCCAAAAACGGTTTTTGCTTCGTCGAAGCTCACCCCGTGCTTCTGCTCGTTGGTGTGGGCCTTGACCGGTCCCATGTGAAATACACTAGGCCTCCAAGCTAATCACGAGTCTGTGCGGACACCAACTCGTCCGTCCGTGGACCTGCTGCAACGAAGTTAAAAGTGCACGTCGAAAACGGTAGTGCCGTTACAAACCTGGTCCGGCCGGTGGATCGAACGGCGCGCTCCGAACGCGTTCCGGGCGCGATCCGCCTGCCACGACTGGCCGTGCCGCGGTAGCGTGGCGGATGGCGCACCGGTATTCTGCGACTGCGACTGCGACTGCGACTGCGACTGCGACTGCGGCGGCCGGCGCCGGACCCCGTGCAACGCCGGACGCGGCGGACGGGGTGGGCTACCCTCGAAAAGGACGTGCGGATGGCGCGATACAGCTCCCTGGTCCTCGTCTTCCTCGCGCTGCCGCTGTCTCTCCGTGCGCAGGAGCCGCCGCCGCCCGGCGCGTGCCACGTGGGGGCGTACGCGATGGCGGATGGATCCAGCCTCGTCGTCACCCCCAGCGAGGCGCCCAACCTCCGCTACCGTTCGCTGGACGGCGTGTCCGGCCGGCTGTATCCCGTCTCCGAAAATGGATACGAGTCCGGCGAAGGCTGGTCCGTCCGCGAGCCGGTCACCCTGCGCGTGGAGTTCGGCGCGTGCGGCGAGGGCAGGATCCGGGTCGGGCGCGAAGGTGCGTCCGCCGCCGTGGACGGCCGCCGCGTTCCGCTGCGCGTGACGCCGGTCTCATTCGCGAGCGGGGGCGAGACCCTGTACGGCGAGCTGGTTATGCCCATCGGGCGCCCGCGCGCCGCGGTGGTCCTGCAGTACGGCTCGGGCCGGGAGTCCGCCGTCCTCAACAACTTCGTCCAGCACCTGCTGCCGCTCCGGGACATCGCCGTCTTCGTGTTCGACAAGCGGGGCACCGGCCGCTCCACCGGCGGCTTCAGCGCGGACGCATCGACGCTCGCCGACGACATGGCCGCCGCGGCGCGCGCGATCCGGGGCCGCGAGGAGCTGCGCGGCCTTCCCCTGGGGCTCATGGGCGAAAGCCAGGGTGGATGGGTGGCGCCGCTCGCCGCTACCCGCGGCCCGGCGGACTTCGTGGTTGTGAGCTACGGGCTCGCCGTCAGCATGCTGGAGGAGGACCGGCAGGAGGTGGCGCAGGGGCTGCGGGCGCGGGGATACGGCGCGGACGTCCTGGCCCGGGGCGAGGAGCTTCACCGCGCCACCACCCGGGTGATCGTGTCGCGCTTCCGCGAGGGGATGGACGAGGTGGAGCGCTTGAAGGCGGCGTATAGGGACGAGCCCTGGTTCGCGGAGCTGGAGGGCGACTTCACGGGGACGCTGGCGGCCACCCCCGCCGGCCGCATGGACGAGGTCCGGGCGGCCTTCGACTTTCCCTATGACGTGGAGTACGATCCGCTCCCGGTGATCGAGCGGATCGCCGTTCCCCAGCTCTGGCTCCTGGCCGGTGCCGACACCGAGGCGCCGCACGAGGCCACGTTCGCTCGCCTGCGTCCGCTCCAGGCCCGCGGCCTGCCCCTGGAGGTCGTCGTCTTCCGGATGCCGAACACGGGATGATCGCGGTGGAGCAGGGTCCCGACGGCCCTCGCCTCGCCGGCCGCCTCGCACCGGGTTACCTCGACCGGCTGATCGAGTGGATCATCCGCCAGCGCCCGGTCGGGTCATGAGGCGCGCCGGACGGTCTGCCGGCCGGGATTCGTCCCGGTCCCGGCGGCGGATTCGCTCGGCCGGGCGCGAAGCGGCCCGGTCCTGACGCGCCTGCGTTGAAGCATCGTGCGCGGATGCTTATATTGAAGGGCTACATTCCAGACGACGATGGAAGACCGATCAGGCACATACCCGGAGGATGGTCCGATGGCGGGGCATAGTAAATGGAAGCAGATCAAGCACAAGAAGGCGCTGACGGACAACAAGCGCGCCGCCACCTGGACCAAGAAGATCCGTGAGATCACCGTCGCCGCCAAGGAAGGCGGCGGCGACCCCGCGGGCAATCCGCGGCTGCGCCTGGCCATCGACACGGCCAAGTCGGTCAACATGCCCAACGAGAACATCGAGCGCGCCATCAAGAAGGGCACGGGCGAGCTCGAGGGCGTGAACTACGAGGAGATCACGTACGAGGCGTACGGCCCGGCCGGCGTCGCCATCATGATCGAGTCGCTCACCGACAACGGCAACCGCACCGTGGCCGACATCCGCCGCTGGCTGTCGCGCAACGGCGGCAACCTGGGCACCACGGGCTCCGTGGCCTGGATGTTCGACCGCCGCGGCCAGATCTCCATCGACGGCGGCAAGCACGACGAGGAGACGGTGATGATGGCCGCGCTGGAGGCCGGCGCGCTGGACGTGGAAAGCGGTGAGGACGGCTACATGGTGTACACGGAGGTCTCGGACTTCCACGCCGTGCAGGACGCCCTGCGCGCCGCGGGCATCGAGTGGGAAGATGCCGAGCTGGCCATGGTCCCCAAGACCGAGATCCGC
>DATING010001567.1:0-2100 GCA_035474555.1 Longimicrobium sp.
GCGCCGCGACGAGCGGCGCCCCTTCGTTCGTCCCTGATCCGAGCCCGATACCCGGCGCGGGATCAGGGGTGGAAGGAGAGCCCCAGGTCGAAGCGTGTGCTCGTCGCCCCCAATTCATTCGTTCCCGCCAATGTTCATCCACTGTGTGGCCAGCGGAGCGGGATTCCGTGACCTGGCTTGCCCGTTACCCCCGCGTGACGCCATCTTACATCCTCCTCCCCACACCGACGTCCGTCTTCCCGCGCCCTGACCGCAGGTCCGCTTGTCATTCCGATCATTGCTGACGCTCGCCGGGCCCGGCGTGCTGGTGCTGCTTCCCGCCGCGGTGTGGATGGCGCTGGCGCCCGACGCGCCGGAGCTCGCCCGCGCGGCATCCGGCTATCCCTTCGCCGCGCTGGCCGTCGTGGCGCTGCTGGGATGGCGGTTCCAGCGCAGCCGCATCGTGGCCGCGGCGGCCGCCCTCGGGCTGGCGCACGGGCTGCTCGGGATGGTCGCGGTGGAGGGTACGCCGCTGGCCGCGCACGTGGCCGTGGCGCTGCTCGCGCCGGTGCTCGCCCTCGTGGCGGTGATGTCGGACCGGCGGATGGGCGCGGTGCGGGGCGCATTGCAGGTGGCGGTGCCGTTCGTGGCCGTGGCGGGGGCGTTCGTCGCGCTGCGGGATCCGGCGCGGCTGGCGGGATGGATCGCGCGTCCCCTCGCGCCGCCTGCCTTCACCGCGTGGGCGGGGGTGCCGCAGGTCGCGCTGGCCGGAGCGCTGCTGGGGCTGGTGGTGCTCGCGGGGTTCGCGCTGCGGCGGGGGCGAGCGCTGGAGGCGGGGCTCTTCTGGTGCGCGCTGGGCGGCACCCTGGCCCTGGCCGCGCCCGCGGACTCCACCGCACGCGGCGTGTGGATGCTGGCGGCGGCGCTCGCGCTGGGCGTGGCGCTGGTGGAGACGGCGTACGCGCTCGCCTACCGCGACGAGCTGACGGACCTGCCGGGGCGCCGCGCCCTGAGCGGGCTGCTGTCATCGCTGCGGCCGCCGTACGCCATCGCCGTGGTGGACGTGGACCGCTTCAAGACGTTCAACGACCGCTTCGGGCACGACGTGGGCGACCAGGTGCTGCGGATGGTGGCCGCCCGGCTGCGCGCGGTGGGCGGCGGCGGGCAGGCGTTCCGCTCCGGCGGCGAGGAGTTCACCCTCGTCTTTCCCGGCTGCACGGCGGAGGAGGCCGTGCCGCACCTTGAAGCCGTGCGCCGCGCCGTCGCCGACGCGAAGTTCGTCATCCGCGGCAAGCTGCGGCCCGGCAGCGCGAAGGGCGCCTCCCGGCGCGGCTCCTCGTCCGGCGCCGCGCGGCAGCTGCGGGTGACGGTGAGCATCGGCGTGGCGCGCGCGGCGGACCGGCAGACGAGCGTGGACCAGGTGGTCAAGTCGGCGGACAAGGCCATGTACCGGGCCAAGCAGTCCGGCCGCAACCGCGTCGTGGCGTAGCCATCCGCCGAAAGCAGGGACAGCCTGTCATAATCAGCGGATTGGATGATGCGCGCGGGCCGGTTCCCGCATCCGCGCATCCGCGGAGAAAATCGATCCACGACCGGATGCGCATCGGCTGACCCTCCTCCTCCCCGCATCATCATCTGCTCCCATGATGGGACGCAGATGTCGCGAACGTCCCAGCCCTGTCCCTCCTGCCGCTTCACCACGCATCCTGCGCATCATCCCCGAATCACCGTAAACGACGTCCACCGGTCAACTTGCGCAGACGTGCGAAACCGGCGTTTCCGCTGGCGCCGAATTCGCTGTCGGGCGCCGCAAACCTGTCTCTCCCTCCCGTCCCCCTCCTGATCGAGGTCCCTCCATGAACGTGTCCCTCCGCACGTCCGCATTCCTGTTCGCCGCCCTTGCCATCGCCGCGCCGGCCCGCGCGCAGGGGCCCAACGCCCAGGCGGAAGCGGCGCCCACCGCGTCGGAAACGCTGTTCGCCGGCATCCAGTGGCAGGAAGGTCCCGACTCGGCCCGCATCGGCGGGGAGTCGCGCGTGGCCATCCCGGAGAACTGCCAGTTCACGGGCGCTCCCGGTGCCCGCGACTTCATGCTCGCCACGGAGAACACGCCCTCGGGCA
>DATING010001568.1:0-3866 GCA_035474555.1 Longimicrobium sp.
GAAAAAGAATAGGGGTACAGAGGAACAGAGGAAAACCGAGAATGGCCTCACGCAGAGACGCAGAGACGCTGAGGAGAACAGCTATCCGTCGTTTCTCTCTGCGTCTCCGCGCCTCTGCGTGAGGCTCGTCTTTTTGTGCGGATCTGGTATCAGGCGCCGCCCGCGTCCAGGAACGCCTGGGCCTGGGCGAGCACGTCCATCGAGTCGTCGGCCAGGATGACGACCACGTCGCCGGGCTCCATCAGCGCCAGCGCGCGGGCGACGGCCTCCGGCTCGGGGAGCACGGCCTCGTGGTTGCCGGGGCCCAGGCCGCCCGCCTCCAGCCCTTCCGCGATCAGCCGCGCCACGTCGCCGGCGGGGCGGCCGCGGCGGTACTGGTCGTGCTCCTTGACCACCACGTAGTCCAGCACCGACACGATCTCCCCCAGCTCCCGCAGGTCCTCGTCCCGCCGGTCGCCGGGCATGGTCACCACGCCGATGCGCCGCGCCGCCGGCATCCGCGTGACGAAGTCCATCAATCCCCGCACGGCGGCCGGATTGTGCGCGTAGTCCACGATCACCGTGCCGCGCGGGCTCCGCAGCACGTTCATCCGCCCCGGCGTCGCCGCCCCCGAGGGGATGAAGGTCCGCAGCCCCTCCGCGATGGCATCCGCCGCGATCCCCTGCAGGTACGCGGCGGCCGTGGCGGCCAGCAGGTTGCCCAGCTGGAACCGCGCGGCGCCGCCCATCGCCAGCGGCACGTCGTCCACCGCCACCACGGGCACGCGCTCCGCGCCGCGGATGACGATCGTCTCCCGCCCGCCCTCGTCCTCCACCACCACGGCCATGCCCCCGACCGCCAAGTGCTCCGCCAAGGCGGGATTGGTTTCGCCCTGCACGGAGGTGAGCACGATCGTCCCCGGCGTCCCCGCGCGCATCCCCAGCACGAGCGGGTCGTCGGCGTTCAGCACGGCGTGGCCCCCGGGCTTCACCACGGAGGGGATGACGCCCTTCACGCGCGCCAGGTCTTCCACGGCGTGGATGCCGCGCAGCCCCAGGTGGTCGGCCGTCACGTTCAGCACGATGCCCACGTCGCAGGCGTCGAAGCCCAGCCCGGAGCGCAGGATGCCGCCGCGCGCCGCCTCCAGCACCGCCACGTCCACCCGCGGATTGGCGAGGACGACGCCGGCCGCGAACGGGCCCGTGAAGTCGCCCTCCTGCAGCAGGTGCTCCTGGTAGTAGATGCCGTCCGTGGTCGTGTAGCCCACGCACGCGCCCGTCCGCCGGAACAGGTGCGCCATCAGCCGCGTGGTCGTCGTCTTTCCGTTCGTCCCGGTGATGGCGATCACGGGGATGGTCGTCGGCGCGCCGGGCGGATACAGCATGTCCAGGATGGCGCCGGGCACGTCCCGCGGCGCGCCCTCGTTGGGGTCCGTGTGCATCCGGATCCCCGGGGACGCGTTCACCTCCAGGATGGTGGCGCCGTTCTCGTCGAAGGGGACGCCGATGTCGTCCGTAAGCACGTCCAGCCCCGCGATGTCCAGCCCCACGGCGGCCACGGCCAGCTCGCACAGCAGGGCGTTGCGGGGATGGATCTCGTCCGTGCGGTCCACGGAGGTGCCGCCCGTGGAGATGTTGGCCGTGGGGCGCAGCTGGACGATCTCCCCCGCGGCGGGCACCGTCTCCAGCGTGCGGCCGGTGCGGGCCAGGAACGCGTCCGTCTGGTCGTCCAGGGGGATGCGGACCAGCGTGGGATCGGGAACCAGCGGGTCGCGGCGCGGATCGCGGTTGGTCTCCTCCGCCAGCGCCCGGATGGTCCGCGTCCCGTCGCCGACGACGCGTGCGGGGATGCGCTCCGCCACGGCGACCACGCGCCCGTTCACGACGACCACGCGGTGGTCGCGCCCCTCCGCGAACCGCTCCACGACCACGGTCGGATGCTCCGCCCGGGCGATGGGATACGCCGCGCGCACGGCGTCCTCCGTCTCCAGGCTGCCGGAGATGCCGCGGCCGTCGTTGGCGTCCAGGGGCTTGAGCAGGACGGGAAAGCGGATGCGCCGCGCGATGTCCACTGCCTCGTCCTCGTCCGCGGCGATGCCGCCCTCGGGGACGGGAAGGCCGTTGCGGGCCAGGATGCGCTTGGTGCGGTCCTTGTCCGAGGTGATGTCCGCGGCGATGACGCTGGTGAAGTCCGACATGGTGGCGTCCAGGCGCCGCAGCGTGCGCCCCAGCCCCAGCTGGAACACCGGGTCGTCCGCGAAGCGCCGGACGGGAATGCCGCGCCGCCGGGCCGCCTGGATGAGCACCGAGGCCGTGGCGCGCGGCCGGGCGTCGTAGTGCACCTGCCGCAGCTTCCGCTCGACGGAATCGATCTTCGCGTCCTCGCCGCGCAGGGCGCGCAGGAGGAGCCCCTCCGCCTCGTACAGGCTCTCTACGCCCAGCTCCGCCTCCGCGTAGCCGATGGCCAGCTGCGGCAGGTCGCCGTGCGTGCCGGGCTGCACGCGCACGAAGGTCACGGGCGTGCCCGCCAGCGTCTGCAGCGCGACGGCCACCCGCCCCACGAGCTCTGCCCACGCGGCGGACGGATCGGAATCCCCCGCGGCGTCCATCGAATCGGCGGCGAGGCCGGGGAGCGCGGTGGACAGGCGCTGCGCGAGCCCGGGCTGATTGGCCGGCGACGTGTCCGCGAACGCTGCCGCCACTTCGACTTCGCAGGCGGCGACGGGGTGTACGGCCCAGATGCTCGGCCCGCGGAGTGCGCGGGCCGAGCGGATGCGGAGGGCGGGCGGGGACTCAGCCGGGGTGTCCGTCAAGCCTCCTCGCCCGGCGCGCGGCTGCCGCTTCCATGGCCCACGTGCGGCGCGACGGCGGGCTCTACCTCCGGCCGCCGGGGCGACGGCGCGCAGTCGATGCGGCGCGTGTACGCCTCGCGGCCGTGGTGGGTGTCCCCGCGCGGCGCGCCGGCCGCATCTCGATCGTTTCCTTGCATATAAACCCGTCCCTTCCAGGGGAAATGCAACGCGTCTGGATGATGTGTGGGGCAGCCTCCGTACCCCGTCCCGTAGCAGCTGGCAGCAGCGAAACGTCCGTGCGCCACCTCGCCCGCGCCCGCCGTGACGCGGAGGATGCGGAGCTGCCGGGGGGAATCTCACACGCCGTCGACGCCGTGAACAGAGCCGCGGATGATATTCGTTCGCCGCGCCACCTTCCTTTGAGTGCCCGCTCTGCGTCGCGCGATTGAACGCAGAGTTCGCGGAGTAGAAAAGAGAGTTCGCAGAGTAGAAAAAGACGAGGACGCGAGGGAACTCGAACCGTTCCCCGCGTCCTCTCTGTTTTCACTCCGCGAACTCTGCGTTCCAATGCCGTAGAAGTTTGCCGCCGCGGCTACGCCTCGCGGGCCGGTTCCTCCGCGTCCGCCGTGCCGGGCGCCGGGCCCAGCCGCTCCTGCGTGGCCTGGATCACCTCGCGCGTGCGGGCCACCGTCTCGCGCACCCGCGCCAGGAACTCGTCCACCTCCACCTGCCGGGCTTCCGCCGCCTCCACGGGCGAGGCGCTGTCCGCGATGTCCGTCATCCGCCACTCCTCCTGCCGGGCGCCAAACCGTTCGCACCGTACCTCCGGGCGATCCGCAACCCGTTGTACCGTATCGCGGTAGCGAATGTTTCCTCCGCCATGGGGACGCGTTTTTCCAGCAGCGGCGGGATGATTCCGCTTGTGCCCGATGTTTGCAACAGGGGTTCGCCCCGAAATTGGCGGACGGGCGGAAGGCAGGCCGGGCGCGGGGGTCCCGGCCCGCCGACCGCCGGACGAAAGCAGGAGAGGTAGACGATGAGGAGCGGAGCTTTCACCACCACGCGGCGGATGGCCGTGGTCGCGGCGGCGCTGGC
>DATING010001569.1:0-2913 GCA_035474555.1 Longimicrobium sp.
CCAGTCGTACGTGAACCTCGCGTGGTCCGCATCCGCCACCGTGAAGGTGTACGACACCGCCGAGCCCTCCGGCACCTGGCCGGGCGCGGGCCCCAGGGTGATGATGGGCGCCAAGTTGCGCACGACCGTGACCGTGACGCTCGCCGTGTCCGCGAGCCCGTCCGCCGTCGCGATCACGCGGACCGTGTGGGTGCCGGCGCGCAGGGCCAGCGTGGTGCTCGGCGTGGTTCCCGTGGTGCTGTCGGTCGTGCCGTCGCCGTCTAGGTCCCAGTGAAAGGTGAGCGGCCGGCCGTCGCTGTGCACGCTGGCGGACGCGTCGTAGGTGTACGTGCGCGCGGACACGGGCGATGCGGGGGCGGCGAGCGCGGCCGTGACCGCGGGGGCAGGGGCGAGGGCGTGCCACAGGACGGCGCGCCACTTTCCGTCCGGCCCCTTCATCCGCCCCGCCACGCGCCCGTCGTCCGCGATGGCCGTGGCGACGCCCTGGTGGCCCGGCGGCAGGTGCAGCACCCGCCGCACGCCGCCCATCCACACCACCGGCTCCTCCACGAAGGCCGGGTACACGAAGTAGCGCTGGACGCCCGCGACCTGCCCGTGGGCGTTGATGGCGAGCCCCTCGCTGTGGTGCGCCGAAGACGCCTCCGGGGCCAGGCGCCGCCGGGTGCCCGTCGTGGCCCCGGGCGCGGACGGCGTCCACACCCACGCGTAGGAATGGTCGAAGATGCCGCCGGCGTTCAGGTCCGCTCCCCCGCCCACCACCTCTCCGGCATCGTTGATCCCCCATGCCCCGTGGCTGTCGCGCGTCTTTATGGAGCTGATGGCGATCACCCGGACGGCCCCCGGCTTCCAGAGGAACGCGCGCCCGTAGCCGCCCAGCCGGGCCGCTCCCACCACGTACCCGGCGTTGTTGATGCCGTTCGCCACGCCGTCGTTGCCCCCGAGGTCGCCCAGGATGCCCAGGGTAAAGGTGGTGGAACCGGGCGACGCCGGCGTCCAGAGAACGGCCCGCCGGTAGTCGAGCTCCTGGTGCGACATCCCCGCCACCTGGCCTGCGTCGTTGATGGCGGACGCGACGCTGCGGGGCCAGCGGGCCGACAGCCCGCCCAGATGTACTGCCGTGTACCCGCTGTCCGCCGGCATCCACAGGGCCGCGCGGTTGGGGTAGCTGTAGAAGCCGACGACGGTTCCCGACTCGTTGATGGCGAGCGCCTCCGCGGCGCCGCTGCCGGCCGGCGGCTGGAGCGCCACCATCGTCCCCGTGGCGGCCCCCGGCGACGAGGGTGTCCAGACGAACCCGCGCCTGCTCCCGTTGGCGAGCGTGACCGTGCCCACCACCTGCCCCGCCTCGTTGAGCCCCGCCGCGCGGCTTTCCGTTCCCCCCATCATCCCCAGCTCCACGTGCCACGGGCTGGACGCCGGCGTCACGGACGGGGCCGGCGCGCCGGCATCCAGCGCGGGCCCGGCCAGCGCGGGCGCCACGGGATCGCGGTCCGCGCAGGCGGCCAGCAGCGCCAGGACGGCGAGGGCGGGGAGTGCGCGGGGACGCGCAGCGGGGAAGGCGAAGCGAAAGAGCATGGCATCATCACCAGCGCATGTGAAAGCCGCGGGGCGCACACGGCGCACCGGGGAGACAATAGATATACGCAAAGACGGGGAAAAGGAAGGAGAATCGGCGGAGGGGCGCGGACGGACGCACCCGCATCCCCACCCGCAGGCGCCGCCGGGCCGGTGCACCTCCCGCCGCCGCCCGCCGGGTGCTATCTTCCCGCCCGCAAACGACCTGGACCGGCGGCCCCGGCTGCCCGCGATCGACATCGGACCCGATCCCCCACCATGAGCAATACAGATACGTCGCGCTTCATCTACGTCATGAAGGAGCTGCGGAAGGTGGTTCCGCCCAACCGCGAGATCCTCAAGGGGATCTGGCTCTCCTTCTATCCGGGCGCCAAGATCGGCGTCGTGGGCCCCAACGGCAGCGGAAAGTCGTCGCTGCTGCGCATCATGGCCGGCGTGGACACCGACTTCAACGGCGAGGCCTGGGCCGCCGAAGGCACCCGCATCGGCTACCTGTCACAGGAGCCGGAGCTGGACCCGGCGCTGGACGTGCGCGGCAACGTGGAAGAGGCCGTCCGCGCCCAGCGCGACCTGCTGCGCCGCTTCGACGAGGTGAACGCGAAGTTCGGCGAGGTGAGCGACGACGACGAGATGAACAAGCTCCTGGAAGAGCAGGCAAAGATCCAGGACGCCATCGACGCCGCCGACCTGTGGGAGCTGGACCGCAAGATCGAGATCGCCATGGAGGCCCTGCGCCTGCCCCCACCCGACGCCCGCGTGGAGAACCTGTCCGGCGGCGAGCGGCGGCGCGTGGCCCTGTGCAAGGTGCTGCTGGAAGAGCCCGACATGCTGCTGCTGGACGAGCCCACCAACCACCTGGACGCCGAGTCCGTGGCGTGGCTGGAGCACCACCTGGCGGAGTTCAAGGGCACCATCGTGGCCATCACCCACGACCGCTACTTCCTGGACAACGTGGCGGAGTGGATCCTGGAGCTGGACCGCGGCGAGGGCATTCCCTGGAAGGGCAACTACTCGAGCTGGCTGGAGCAGAAGCAGGAGCGCCTGCGCCGCGAGGAAAAGCAGTCCAGCGCCCGCAGCCGCAGCCTGGAGCGCGAGCTGGAGTGGGTGCGCATGGCCCCGCGCGCCCGCCAGTCCAAGAGCAAGGCCCGCCTTACCAGCTACGAGCAGATGCTGGACGCGGACCAGCGGGAGAAGGTGACCACGGCCGAGATCATCATCCCCGCCGGCCCGCGCCTGGGCGACGAGGTGGTGGTGGCCGACAAGGTGGCCAAGGCGTTCGGCGACAAGCTGCTCTTCGAGGGGATGGAGTTTCGCCTGCCCCGCGGCGGCATCGTGGGC
>DATING010001570.1:0-3363 GCA_035474555.1 Longimicrobium sp.
GCCCAACCCGCGCGGTGAATCCGTGGCGCTGATGATCCGGTTCGTGCACGAGATCGATCCCGCCGCGGCGGCCGCGCAGTACGCGGCCATGAACCGCACCTTTGCCACGCGTTTTGCCGGGCTGCTGCCGACCGTGCGCGAGTATCCGCACGGCGTCCCCGGCTCCGGCGGCGACATCGACTCCGGCCCGGTGATCCTGGGGGTGAGCGCGCCCGCGTCCGTTGTCGGGATTGCCGCCGCGCGGATGACGGGCCACCACCGCGCGGCGGCGGACCTGCGCGCCGGCCCGGAGGTGCTGGGCGTGCCGCTGCAGTGGCGGGGGCGACGTTCGTATGCGTTCGGCCAGCTGCCGGTGGGGGACGCGTTCCTGGCCTGGGCCTCCGTCGTGCGGCCGTGGAACGTCCCGGAGGCCGCGCCCGTGGCTGCGACGCCGTACGCGGGATGGCGGGTGGCCTGGTATGGGTTGTGGGGAGTCATCCTCCTGCTCTGCCTCGCCGGGCTCGCGCGCCTCTACCGACGCCCCGGCAACGTCCCTGTCGGACGCGGTGGAGCACGAACGCGGGCCGGGCGCAGCATCGCGCCGGTGCATGGTATCGAGACCCCTTCCCCCTGATGGCGATGGGCGACGAATCCGCCGCTGATCCGCACGCGGGCGCGCATCCGAACCCGGCCGCCGATCCCGGCCAGCCGCCGGAGCGGGTGCGCGCCTTCTACGATGCCGTGGCGCGCGAGTACGCGGACCAATTCGCGGACGAGCTGGACGGCAAGCCGATGGACCGCACGCTGCTGGAGCGGTTCGCGGCGGACGTGGGCGGCGCCGGCCCCGTGTACGACCTGGGCTGCGGCGCCGGCGGGCAGACGACGGCGTTCCTGCACGCGCGGGGCGTGGACGTGCGCGGGATGGATCTGTCCCCCGAATCGATGGCGGAGGCGGCGCGCCGGCATCCGCCCATCCGCTTTCAGACCGGTGACATGCTGGCGCTCCCGCTGCCGGACGGCGCGGCGGCGGGGATCGTGGCCTTCTACGCCATCGTCCACTTCTCGCCCGATCAGCTGCGGACGGCGATCGGCGAGATGGGGCGCGTGCTGCGGCCAGGCGCGCCGCTGCTGGTCGCGTTCCACGTGGGCGAGGAGGTCGTGCACGTGGACGAGATGTTCGGGCGGCCCGCCTCCGTCGACTTTCGGTTCTATCCCGTGGCGCGGGTGGAGGCGGCGCTGCGGGATGCCGGCCTCGGCGAGGTGGAGGCGATCGTCCGCGATCCGTATCCCGGCGTGGAGCATCCCACCCGCCGCGCGTACGTCTTTGCCCGCAAGCCGGTGGAGCCTGGCTGATCCCGCCCCGATCGGCGTGGATCGGAATCCGGGGATGCGATCGGCCGGTGCGGGTTTCCCGGCTTGCGGACGGCGGAGGACGGTGAAACATTTGGGGAAACCTTCCCGTCATCCCATCCCATGAAAACACCGATTCTGGCAATCACTGCGCTGCTGCTTGGCAGCGTCAGCCTCCACGCGCAGGCCTCCGACGAGGGCACCGGCATTCCCGCGTGCGCGGAGGGCGGCATCGCGAGGCTGGGCATCACCGTTCCCCCGGGGCAGACGCGCGAGGAGCTCGTGCAGTCGCTGCAGCAGTCCGGCACGCTGCCCGAGGGGACGCAGATCAAGATCCTCTCGGCCGGCGAGCGGCCGGCGCTGGTGAACCCCGAGCGCTTCATGAGCCGCTGGCGGATGCACATGGACCGGTTTTTCCGCGCCGGCCTGGCGGTGGACGGCAACGCGCAGACGCTGCTGGAGGTGAACGCCGATGGCGTGGTCACGGCCGTGCACCCGTCCACGGGCAACCGCGACGTGGACCGCGGGCTGCGCGACCTGTGGCGCTTTGCGCAGTACGAGCCGCTGGTGGTGGGCGGATGCCGCGTGCCCGCGTGGCTGCACGTGGGCCTGCAGTTCGAGTCCGAGTACCGCCAGTGGGAGCGCACCCAGCGAACGGAGGTCCGGCCATGACGCTTCGTGGGATTCTGCTCGCCGCGCTGGCCGCGGTGATGCTGGGTGCCGGGCCCGCGGCGGCGCAGGAGGCGGATTCTGCCGATGCCATGGCCCGGCTGCGCGGCGCCTGCCCCGGCAAGCCCGTCCGCGTGGCCACCACGGCTGGCGGCGAGGTCCTGGGCCGGTGCCAGGCCGTGGAAGACGCGCGGCTGGTGGTGGCGATGGACGGCGATTCCGTCCGCAGCCTGCCGCTGGGGACCGTGGAGGGGATCTGGGTGCGCCGGAGCGGTGCGCGGCCGGGCGCCGAGGCGGGGATGCTGATCGGCGGCGTGGGCGCCGGGGCGTGGGTGCTGCTGGCGGCCAGCGCGCTGTGCGACGGCGGCCAGGGCTGTGGCGGCGAGACGGCCGTCGTCGCCGTGGGCGGCGCCGCGCTGGGCGCGCTCGCCGGCCGGCTGGTGGGCGGGGCCATCGGCGGCACGACGCGGCGGTGGGTGCGGCTGTATCCCTGACCGCGCTCGTATCGGCGCCAGGATCGAGGGAACGCGAGAGGCGCGGAGAACACCGGTTCTCCGCGCCTCTCGCTTTTCATCCGCCGAAAACCGCCCGATCGATTTCATATCACATCGGCCGGATGCGGTCCGTCAAAGGCGCCGGCGGCCCCCGCGGCGGATCAGGTGCAGGATGGCCAGCAGCACGATCGCGCCGATGAAGGCCGTGAAGATGGTGCCCGCCAGCCCGCTGAACGGCGTGGTGACGCCCAGCTGCCGAAAGATCCATCCGCCCACGAACGCGCCCACGATCCCCACAATGATGTCGCCCACCAGTCCCACGCCGCCCACCAGCATCGCCGCCAGCACGCCCGCGACGAGCCCCACGATCAGCCAGGTCACAATATCCATCGTCGTCTCCGCTCCGGTTCGTCAGCAGGTACCCGTATCACCAGCAGGGCAATCGCCGTACCTGTAACGAGGGCGGGGCCCCGATTCCGCCCGGGGTCTCGCCATTCCGCCGTTTGGATCGATGTCGGGCTACAGCCCCTGCCAGCCCAGGCGGACGTAGTAGAACGCGCCGTTGAAGCCGAACGGGCTGATGCCGTTGTAGGGAAAGATGCCCGCGTTGGAGTTGTCGGCGCCGCTCAGGCTGCGGAAGTTCTGCTCGGGCATCACGCCGAACAGGTTGTTGGCGCCGGCCGCCACTGTGAACGCATCGCCCAGGCGGTACGACAGGTCCAGGTCCGTGATCCACCGCGCGCCGAACGTCTGGTCGGTGTTGGTGGGCGACCCCTCCGGCGCGCTGCCAAAGACGGTCACCTCGCCAAAGCGGCGGTTGTTCAGGTTCACGGCCAGCCGGTCCAGGGCGTAGTTCAGCGCCAGGTTCAGG
>DATING010001571.1:0-2206 GCA_035474555.1 Longimicrobium sp.
GCCGGCGCGGTCCAGGGCGGTCTGGGCGTGCGCCACCAGCGCGGCGCGAAAATCGTGTGACATGGGCGATGCGATCACGTGGCGGGGATGGAGGAACGCCGATCTCCCCTTGAGAGGGACGGGCGCCCCCTGTTTTTCCACGCGCCGAAGTCACGCCGCCTGCCCTTCGTCTGGCGCGGCGTGCCGCGGATGCGCATCATTCGCGGATGATGCGGATGATCCTTCTCGGACTGGCGGCGGTGCTCGTGGCCGCGGCATGCGCGCGGCCCGGGAACCCACGGAACGGCGGAGGGGCGGGGGAGATGCGATACCTGGCGCTGGGCGATTCCTACACCATCGGCGAAGGCGTGGCGGAGGCGGAGCGGTGGCCCGTGCAGCTCGCGGCCCTGCTGCGCGACCGCGGCGTGTCCGTCGGCGATCCCGAGATCATCGCGCGCACCGGGTGGACCACCGACGAGCTTTCCGGCGCCATCGACGCCGCCGATCCGCGGGGGCCGTACGCGCTGGTGTCGCTGCTGATCGGCGTCAACAACCAGTACTGCGGCCGCGAGGCGGAGGAGTACCGGGGCGAGTTCGCGGACCTGCTGCGCCGGGCCATCGGCTTCGCGGGGGGAGATGCGTCGCGGGTGGTCGTGCTCTCCATCCCGGACTGGAGCCTCACGCCCTTTGCCGGCGACCGCGACCGTCCCCGCATCGCCGCCGAGATCGACGCGTACAACAGAATCAACCGCGAGGAGACGGCCCGCGCCGGCGCCCGCTACGTGGACGTGACCCCGCAGTCCCGCGCCGCCGGCGCCGATCCCGCCTTCCTGGCGGAGGATGGCCTGCACCCCTCCGGCCGCAGCTACACCGAGTGGGCCGCCCTCGCGCTCCCGGCCGCGCTGGAGGCGCTCGGCGCTGAGGACGGTGGCTGAGCTCCCCCACCCGGCCGACACTCTCCGCATCACCCCCTCGCGCTGAATCCAACGCCGGGCGACGCGGATTCCGCCTGACGCCCCGCCCCGGTCTCATGACCGAATTTCAACTCCTCCGCCGGTACGTTCCGCGGATCGACGTGCTTTCGGCAGAATGTGACCGGACGGGGGTTCCGGAAGTGAACGAAGTAGATTAAGTTCACAGTGGACGCGGTTGAGAGGCGTGGACCACGGGGCGGGATGGGGAGGCGGGGCATGGGCAAGGTGGCCAAACGCCGCGGCGAAAAACGCGCGGCGCGCAAGGAAAAGGCGGTGCTGCCGGAACCCCGCCGCCCCCTCCAAGTCGCGCTGCAGCGCACGCGGCAGGGGTGCTACGGCATCGGCGCGGGGGCGGTCCTGGCCATTCCCGGCGCGTTGCTGGGAGAACGCGTCCCGTCGCTCCGCATGGTTCTGGTGCTGGTTGGGCTGGGGCTCCTGGCCGGTGCGGCCGGCGTGATGATCGAAGTCTTCGAGCACCGAATCTTTCCGGGAGGGAAGGATGGCTCCTGAACACCCTGCAGGGTTCTTCAATGGTCGGCGCGGGCTGCGCCACCCGGCCGGCCGCATGTCTCCCGCGGCGGCGGTGGCGCTGTTCCTCACCACCGCCGTGATGTGGCTCCTCACCACCCGGCCGGCCCAGACTTTCTCCCTCGGGCGGCTGGGCTCCGGTGCGCAGTGGTCCGTGGAGCAGTGGACCGTGCTGTTCTCCACCGTGCTGGGGGGGGCGGTGCTCAGTGCGGGCCTGTTCGCGATCGCCGTGTACGCGGTCCACTGGCCGGCCATCAAGGCCCGGGAGGTGCGGCAGCAGCTGGTGATCGCCCGTGCCGAGGTGGCCGAGCTGCGGGCGGAAAAAGACCGGCTCACCCGGCGCGTAGAGGCGCTCCAGCGCCTGCGCAACGAGATCGCCATGCTCGAAACCCAGCTCCTTCGCGTGCGGCAGGATTCCGTCCACCTCCAAGAGGCGGGGCGCGCCGTTGCGGACGGCCTGGAAGTCGTCGACGACATCATCGCCGAGCTGCAGGGGTCCGGCGCGTGGAGCAGCGCGGATCGATAAGCGGCTTCCCACGTTCACGAAAAAGCCCCGCCGGACACGCGTCCGGCGGGGCTTCGTTCATGTGTGCCCGGCATGGGCTGGAGCTTGGAGGTGCAAGTCCTCTGGGGAGTTGGTCGTAGCGACCCGAGCAAATGGCAAGGTGCTGAGCCGCGAGGACAGTGCTGAAAGAAGCCGCTAGCGAGACCCGCGCGCCGACGGA
>DATING010001572.1:0-8314 GCA_035474555.1 Longimicrobium sp.
GCCGTGCGGCTGCGCGCGGAAGGCGATCTCCGGGCCAAACAGGTACAGCGTGCCGCGGCCCACGGGCGCCGACACCACCGCCGCGCCGCCCTCCAGGTGCTGCTGCCCCCACGCCCAGCCGCTGCGCAGCGGACGCGGCGAGTCGAACCACGCCACGCGGCGGATGCCCGCGGCCTCGGCGCCGGCGCCCAGGCGGAACACCGGCGAGTCGTCGAACATCACGTCCGCCTGCTCGCCCATCCCCCACGCCACCGGCGCGTCGTTGTCCACCGACACGCGCAGGATGCTGCCCGGGATGTAGTACTTTTCGCGCGGCAGGTGGCGCGGCTGGCCGTCCGTGCCGGCTTCCACCAGGTGGTCCTCGATGGGCAGGCCCAGGTGGTGGGCGAGCGCCGTGGAGCCGCCGATGGTGAGCACCGTGCCGCCGTTCTCCAGGAACGCGCGCAGCTGCGGCACCGTCTGCGCCACCGTCACGCTGCCCAGCTGGGCGCGGAACTCCGCCGGCACGGCGTCCGGGTTGGGCATCCCGAAGCCGGGGCCGCCGCCGCCCGGCCGGTCACGCTCCGGGATGGCGCCGTCCACGAACACGAGCACGTCGTACCTGGCGTTCAGGTTGCCCGCGTCCAGCTCCTGCGGGAACACGACCTGGTACGGAAAGCTGAACTGCTCGAAGATCCAGCGCGTCCAGCCGCTGGGCATCAGGCCGCCGTACCGGTCCACCAGGCCGATGCGCAGGGGCCGCAACGCGTCCATGTCCCGCGGCGCGGAGCGAGCCACGTTCACGCTCACGCCCAGCGAATCCGCCATGGCGATCAGCCGCTCGCCCGTCACGCCGCCGGAGATGAAGAAGTCACCCGCCTCGCCGCCCGCGCCGTCCTCCGTCACCCGGTGCACCTGCGCGCCCTGCGCCAGCAGCCGGTTCACCAGCGTGAACGCATCGTTCTGCCGGGGCGAGACGACCCACCCGGCGGCGCGGTTGCGCGGCAGCGCGCCGTGCGCGGCGCGCGGAGCCGGGAGGTTCCACGCGTTGATGGCCTCTACGGGCGCCTCGAAGCCCTCCAGGATGCGGTCGAACTGGATGCCCATCTGGTACGCCAGCGTCCACCCCGCGTTGTCGTACGGGGGGATGGGCGGGCCGCCCTCGTACAGGAAGTCGTTGGGATGGTCCTGCGGCTCGAACATGTCCAGCACGTGCGGCCGGAACGCCTGGTCCGTGCGCACCACGTACGACCCCGCGGGATACGACTTTCCACCCACGTTGAAGCTCGACGTGGCGCGGTGCACGGTAACGCCCGTCTCCAGCAGCGCGTTCACGAACTTGGTGGCCGTGGCGAAGTCCGCCTGGTCCGACGGGATGACGTAGCCGCGCGGGTCGCGCAGCTCCGGCCGCCGCAGCAGCGCCAGGTACCGCGCCGACTCTTCCGCGTTGGGCGCGCCGGCGAACAGGCCGCCGCCGGACATCACCGCGTTGCCCTCGGCGCGCTGCCCCTGCCGGTCCCGCGCGATCACGGCCCGCACGCTGTCCACGTGGCGCGGGTACACGGTCCACGAGTCCTGCCGGCCCCGCTGCACCGAGTTGCGCCCCATCCGCCAGAAGTTCATCAGCAGGGTGGTGCGGTACCGCGACGCGTAGTCCAGCACGGCGTAGTTGGCCGTGACGGAGTAGTCGACGGAGTTGCGAAAGTGCCACGTCTGCGGGCGGACCGGGTGCACCAGGTCGCTGCTGGCCAGCTGCCGGTTGGGCACGAACGGGATCTCCATGGGCGTGGGGTTGCCGATGGTCTCCGTCAGCAGGCCGATCATGTTGTGAAAGTACGTCGTGGTGCGCAGGCCGCCGTTCCACCACGTGCTGTAGTTTGCGCCCCGCCGCGTGGTCACGCCCGGCTTGTCCTCCGCCACGAAGCGGTTGTGCATGGACGAGCCCACCATGTCGATGCCGGTGATGACCAGCGGGTCGTACACGTAGTTGAACGGGTCGCGGAAGGGCGGCGCGAACATCACCGTGCCCGTGGGGCCCGTCTGGTGGTGGTTGTAGACGATCTGCGGGAACCACTCGCGGTACATCACCCGGTTCATGTTCTCCGTCTCGGCCTGCGTCGAGGCGTAGAAGTCCCGGTTGTTGTCGTGGCCGATGTACTTCTGGTACAGCCGCGGCACGTACGCCAGCGTGCGCGCCTCGCGGTTGGGCGTGCGCGTGTACCAGTCGCTCACCAGGTCCATGCCGTCAGGGTTGGCGTGGACGAAGAGCACCACTACGTCGTCCAGGATGCGCCGCGTCTCGGGGTCGTCGCGGCTCACCAGCTGCCACAGCGTCTCCATGAGCTGCTGCGCCCCCAGCACCTCGTTGGCGTGCAGGCCGCCGTCGATCCACACCACGGCCTTGCCCTCGGCGGCCAAGCGCGCGGCGGCGGCGCTGTCCACCTGCCCCCTGGCCAGGGTGCGGCTGGTCTCACGCCACCGCTCCAGGCTGCGGTGGTTCTCGGCGCTGGTGACGATGGCCATCACCTGCGACCGCCCTTCCGCCGTGCGGCCGATGTCGCGCATGACCATGCGGTCGCTCTCGCCGTCCAGCTTTTGCCAGTAGGCGACGAGCTCCTGGTAGTTGGGCAGCACGTAGTCGGCGCCGATGCGGTGGCCGAACTGCTGCTCGGGCGAGGTCAGGTGCTGCTGCGCGGCGGCGGGGGCCGCGTGGGCCAGCAGGCCCAGGGCGAGCGCCAGGGCGGGGGCCCGGCGCATGCGTGGGAACGGGGTCAACGGATGAGCTCCTTCCGTCGGTTCGGTGGCGGCGCGGATTTCCGGGCCGCCCGTCTCCGGCTGTATACGGGATTCGAGTAGAATCGAACGGGCGTTCGAGCCTGTCAAGTTTTTAGCGGCTTCACCCGTCGCTCCCGACCTCCGCGGCCGCGGATGGAAGCGGAAACGGCCGATCCTCGTCCCCGATCCGGCCCCTCCTTCGGCATCCATCGCGTGCCGGTGCACGAGGCCCTTGCCCCTGGCTGAATTCGGCTCATATTGTGGGCGCGTCCTGCTGCCCCCGCCGGATGCAGCTCCCTCCATCCCTCCCCCCTGCTCCCCGGATCGGTCCCCATGCCCGGCGTTCTCGGCCTTCTCGCCCTCGTTCTCGGCCTCGCCTGCATCCTGGCGGACCACCAGATCAGCCGCGCCGTGTGGCGCCAAACGGAAGATCCGGAGTCCGGTGCCGCCAGCATGCGCATGCTGGGGCTGATCCTCTTCGTCGCCGGCGGCCTGGCGCTGCTCACCTGGGCGCCCTGACACAGCGTTTCCGCTCGATATTCCAAACGCGCTGAAATCGCCCGGGGCGCCGTCAGGCTCCGGGCGGACTCGGCATGCGTTCTGGCGTTTCGATGGATGAAGAGCGCCGGAGTCGCCGCGCGGGTACGATGCTTGCCGCCTATCCCTGCCCACGCCAACGACTTCACGCACCGGGAGGATGAGCATGGGCGGCAAGAAGATGGAAGGCAACGAGGAGCAGAAGCGCCAGGCGGCGCGCGACGCGCGCGAAGAGGGCAAGAGCGCCAGCGAGGTCGGCGCGTCGACCGGCGGCAGCCAGCAGCGCACCGAGGCGGGCGACAACATGTCGCACCAGGAGCGGCTGGACCTGAAGCGCGAGGGCAAGCCCGACCAGCTGGAGCAGGACAAGACGCCCGAGGCGCGCCCCGGCGCCCGCGACGCCGACACGCTGGACTACGAGAAGTATCCGCGCCTCTGACGCACACCGTCACCGCGGCGGAACGCGACCGGGCCGGGAGCCACCACGCTCCCGGCCCGACGTGTATCCGCGCTTCTCGTCCAGCGGAGAAATGGATGACAAACAGCCTTCCGTCCGCTGAGCCTGGTATATGCCCTTTCCCCAAAATGCGGATGAACAGCGTCGCGGCTGCATCGCTCATTCCGGAATTCGGGAATCCGCTGACGCGCTCGTGCTACGGCCTCTGTTGGTGTCGGCGGAGGCCGACAGTGTGAAGTTGTAGCCGCGAATTCATTCGCTCTCACTCACGCCGGGATCGATCGCTATCCCGTCGGATTTGTCGGTCGGGATCATCCGCCAAGCAAAATTGGGCCGGGAGCATCCACGCTCCCGGCCCGATCCGCATCCATCCATCCCGATCCCGCGACCGGCGCCCGCCCGTCGCGGACCTCCGTCCGTCAGGCGCCCGGCAGCGGGGGCGGGACGTGGCCGAACACCGAGGCCAGCTCCGGCACGTCGCCGGCGCGGGTCCAGGCCGCCATCCCCTGCTTCCAGACCAGCGTGTCGCGCGTCAGCTGGCCGCCGGCGGCCTGGCCCTGCAGCGCGTCCATGGCGAACGGGCCCGCCTGCTTGCCGTCGATGGCCGCGAAGAACTGCGCCGCGCCCGGCAGCGGCGGGGGCGCGCCGTGGCCGGCCGCCGTGCCGCCCGACGGCTGGCTCATCGCGTCGGCCATCTGCTTGGCCATGGCGAAGCCCATCCCCATCCCCATGCCGTCCGCAGCCGCGCTGCCGCCGGGGTTCTTGGCGGCGGCCTCGATGGCGTTGGCGGCCTGGAACTGCGTGTACGCGTTCAGGTTGCCGATCACGCCCATGCTGGTGCGCTTGTCCAGCGCCTTTTCCACCTCTTCCGGCAGGGAGATGTTCTCCACCAGGAAGGTGGTGATCTCCAGCCCGTATTCCGCGATCTCGGGCCCGATGACGGTCTTGACCGCGCTTCCCAGCTCGCTGAAGTTGGCCGCCAGGTCCAGCGCCGGGATCTTGCCCTCGCCCAGCGCCTCCGTGAAGCGGCTGACGATGAAGTTGCGGATCTGGTCGCTGATGCCGTCGGTGGTGAACACCCCGTTGGTGCCCACGATCTGCGCGATGAACTTGGCCGGCTCACCCACCTTGACCGCGTAGGTGCCGAACGCGCGCAGCCGCACCGGGCCGAACTCCGGGTCGCGGAGCATGATGGGGTTCTTGGTGCCCCACTTGAGGTCCGTGAACACCTTGGTGCTCACGAAGTACACCTCGGCCTTGAACGGCGACTCGAAGCCGTACTTCCAGCCGCGCAGGGTGCTCAGGATGGGCAGGTTCTGCGTCTTGAGCTCCACCCGCCCGGGCCCGAACACGTCCGCGATCTGGCCCTGGTCCACGAACACCGCGGCCTGGCCGGGGCGCACGATGAGCTGCGCGCCGTTCTTGATCTCGTTGTCGTGCCGCTCGAAGCGGTACACCATCGTGTCGCCGGAGGGATCCAGCCACTCGATGATGTCGATCAGCTCGGTCTTGATGAAATCCCAGAGGGCCATTTCGCGTGCTCCGTAGCCAGGCGGGGTCGGTTGGTCGGGCGGCGGGGGCTGCCAGTGTTCAAATTCACGCGCGGGCGCCCCGCACGCAACCCGCGGGGCAGGTGTACGTGCGGTAAGTCGTTCAGGTTTCTGATCCTGCGAATTCTCCGCGGGGGACGAAGGTTTTCAGCGACGGCGGGAGCCGCACCGCGGAGCCCGCGCGGGGACCCTAACCCCCCCGGCCCCCGCCAATCCGCGCAGAACTGGGGTGTACACCCTCTCTCACGCAGTTTGTGGGAGAGGGTGCGAGCCTAAGCGAGCGGTTGAGGGCCACCGCCGCCGCCGCGCGGGACTTGTGGATCAATCCCGTCCGCCCGTCCCCCTCCCGTCCTACTCCGGCCCCGCGGCGTCGCGCATGCGGCGGTGATGCGACAGTCGCTCCTGGGCCGCCCGCGCCTCGTCCAGGCGGTTCAGGCGCGTGAGCAGGGTGACCAGCCGGTCGTAATCCACCGCGATCACGCGGTGATTGGGGTCGCGCGCGTTCTCCGACACGCGGAGGGCGGCCAGCAGTGCGTCCGCCGCCTCCCACTCGCGGCCCTGCGCCAGCAGCGCGTTGCTGAGCGCCATGGGATAGCGCGCCTCGTCCGGGTTGGCCTCCGCGGCCAGGCGGTAGCGGTCGGCTGCCTCGGACCAGCGGCTCTGGCGGCCCAGGGACACGCCCTCGTCAAAAAAGCGCTCCGCCCGCCGCTCGCGAGCCCGCGCCTCGTCCTCCGCCGAGATCACCAGCACGGGCGGAGGCGGCGGGGGCGGCGCCACCACGGGCTGGCGCGGAGTGCACGCCGCCAGCGCGAGCGGCAGCAGTGCGAGAAAGATGCGTCGTGCCTGCATACGGGTCCTGCGGGACTGCGGGATGAGTGAACGGCCGAACTCTACGGCGGGCGTCCTACCCCGTCAATCGGGGGATGTGGCAGTCACGCCGCCGCGCCGCGCGAAACCAGGTGCGCCCCGGCCTCGGTGTGCCCCTGTTCCCGCGCGAAGTCGACCGCCCGGCGGCCGTCCTCCGTGGGTAGATTGGGATCCGCGCCGGCGCCGAGCAGCAGGTCGATGAGCTCGATGGAGCCGTGCTGGGCCGCCGAGTGGAGGGCCGTGTAGCCGCCGTGCTGCCGCGCGTTCACGTCCGCGCCCGCGGCGACGAGCAGCCGCGCCGCCTCCAGCCGCGCGGGTCCGGCCATGCCCGCGTGCAGCGGCGTGTTGCGCATCCCGTTCACGGACACGGCGTTGGCGCCCGCGCCGCGCTCCAGCAGCAGCCGCACCGCGTCCACGTGGCCAAAGAAGCCGGCCAGGTGCAGCATCGTCCATCCGTCGTTGGAAAAGCGGGTGACGGCGGACGGCTCCCCGTCCAGCGCCGCGCGCAGGGTGTCCGTGTCGCCCAGGGCCGCGGCCTCGAAGGCGTCCGGCCGCCATCCGTGCGCCAGCAGCACCTCCGCCAGGTCGCGGCGGCCGTGGTACAGCGCGATGAGCAGGGGGCTGTCGCCGCCGTCCGCGCGGGCACTGGCGGCGGCGGGATCGCGCTGGAGGATGCTCCGCAGCGCATCCGCATCCCCCGCCTTGACCGCGTCGATCATCTCCGCCGCCACGCTCGCCGCTCGCGTTTGCATCATCCACCTCGTGGGGTCCGATGTTGATCAATCCAGATCGCAACAAAGCGAATGAATTCGCCGCAACGAGCACACGAAGTCCGCCTGCGCGGACTGTCCGTCACGGGCGAGTGCCACGCCACCGCGCATCTCGTCGGTAAGGCAGTTGAAGCCTCGTTCGGCGAGCGCAGCGAGCCGAGACGGGGCTTATGGCTTTCCCAGCGGCGGCTTTAGCCGCTCAGGCCGGGACTCCGCCCCCTCTCACAATTCCGGAACGCCGCCTTCCCGCATGTTCGCATCCGCCCACACCTCCGCCCACATCTCCGCGCAGATGCGGATGGTCCGCACGTGGATGTCCACCGTGTCTTCCGTGTCGCGCGCGTAGCCGCCAGCCATGGCGACGGCGACGGGGATGCCGGCCGCGCGGCAGGCGCCCAGCACCATCCGGTCGCGCTCCGCCAATCCCTCCTTGCTCATCCCCATCCGCCCCAGCCGGTCCTCCCGCCACGGGTCCGCGCCGGCCAGGTACACGGCGAAGTCGGGGCGAAAGTCGTCCAGGATCTGCGGGACGTGCAGCTCCAGCGCGGCCAGGAACACGTCGTCTTCCGCGCCGTCGGGAAGCTCCACGTCCAGCGAGCTGCGCTCCTTGCGAAAGGGGAAATTCTTGGCGCCGTGGATGGAGAAGGTAAAGACGGTGGGATCGGCCCGGAAGGCGGCCGCCGTGCCGTTGCCCTGGTGCACGTCGCAGTCGAGGACCACGGCGCGGGCAATGCGCCCCTCCGCCTGCAGCGCGCGGATGGCCACGGCGGCGTCGTTGAACACGCAGAAGCCCTCGCCGTGGTCCGGGCAGGCGTGGTGCGTGCCGCCCGCCAAGTTCACGGCGACGCCCCAGCCGCGCGCCGCCGCCTCGTCCAGCGCCGTGCGCCCCGCCTCGATGGTGGCCCCGGCGGAGCGCCGCGACCGCTCGATCATCTCCGGGCTCCAGGGAAAGCCGATGCGCCGCTGCTCCAGCGCCGTCAGCATGCCGTCGCGCGCGGCGGCGAGGTAGGCGAGGTCGTGCACGCGCGCCAGCTCGTCCCAGGTGGCGGCGGGCGGCTCCGCCAGCTCGTCCGGCCGCAGCACGCCCTCCGCCAGGCAGCGCTCGCGCAGGCGGGAGTACTTTTCCATCGGGAAACGGTGTCCCACCGGCAGCGGCAGGACGTAGCGGTCGGTGTAGAACGCGCGCACCGCTCAGCCCCGGAACGCGGCGCGTGTCACGGAATCCCGGCCACCTTGTGCGTCTGCACCGACATCCGCCAGGGCGGGCCCAGCTCCATCACCGCCGCGATCGTCTCGGCGTAATTGGGGCCCCCGAGGACGGGGACGTCCACCGGCTGAAGAAAGTACTGCCCGAAGCGCGTCCCCTCCGCGATCCGCCG
>DATING010001573.1:0-16394 GCA_035474555.1 Longimicrobium sp.
TCAACGACCGCCCGTGTGGGATGGATGTGACGCGACGGCCGGACGCGAATCGGCCGAGTCGTGCAGGAGGCCAGAAATCCTTGGCAGAGCGGCGGCTGCCGGCGAGGGGACAGCCATCCAAATTTTTCGCAGGAGGGGATACTGGCCGTACGGCGCGGAAGTTCGCCCTTGCACAGATCCACCTGATCGCGATCCGTAAAAGCCGGCCGCGGCCGGATGGTCGCACCCCGGCCTCCTGGACGGACCGGGCTCGCCGACGTGGCCGCCCCCGCGCGACGCCCCCTCCGCTCGCTCAGGCTCGCACCTCCCCCAAAAACCCTGGGGGAGTTTGAACAGCACTTTCATCCGACAGGGTGCGCCCAGCGCCGAATGACTCAGGAGGACGGGATGCGGTAGACGAGGCGCTCCAGCTGCAGCAGGGGGCGCGTGGCGGACGGGTCCAGCTGCGAGTACAGCGTGAGCGCGAACGCCCACTCCGCGGAGGTCGTGGACGGCTGCACGGCGCCCTCCCACAGCGCGAGCGCCGCGGCAACGGCCGCCGCCGTGCCGGGATCCAGCGTGTTGCCGGGATACAGGCCCACGGGCAGGTACGTCACCAGCCCGTCGCTGTCCGCGGACGGCGGCACCAGCTCGTAGCCGTACGACATCCCGATCGTCACCGGCAGCTGCGCGCCCGGCCCGAACAGCGCGTCGAACGCCGCCTGCAGCGCCTGCTCCACCGTGCCGCCCAGGGACGAAATGTCCAGCCGCTGCGGCCACGTGTTCAGCGGCGTCACCACGTCCGTCGCCTCGATCAGGGGCGTGCGGTAGATGAAGCCCGCCGTCGTGTCCGGCCCGTCCTCCCCCAGCAGCTTCTGGTTGCGCCGCACGGCCAGCGACGCGCGCGCGTTCTGCACCTGCGCCACGCTCAGCCCGCCCCACGCCAGCGTGACGATGGGCCACTGCACGGCCGGCATCACCGGCGTCCCGGGGAAGGTGTAGATCCGCACCGCGCCGTGCGGCTCGCCCGGGAGGAGGGGAAGCTCGCCGCCGTCCGGCGTGCGGACGAACACGTCCGGCCAGGCACCCGCGGGTCCCGGCTGCGCCTGCTCGCGCACCAGCACCAGGGCCGCCAGGACGGGCACGCCGTCCGGCCCGTCCGCATCCAGCAGCCGCACGCGGAACCCGTACACCTGCTCGCCCGGCGCGCCCGCGGGTGCCGGCTCCGCCGCGAACGTCTCCATCCCCGCCTGGGCCGCCACCGGCCAGCGGCGGTTCCACGCGGACGCCACCCGCCGCGCCAGGCCGCCGAACGTGTGCGCGGCAGAGGCCAGGGTGGCGGAATCCACCCCCCGCGCGGGATCCGCGAAGCCGGCGAGCAGGGCCCACAGCGGGTCCGCCACGGCGGCGTACTGCGCAAGCTCCTCCGCCACGTCCGGCTCCCCCGCGAAGAACGCGTTCGCCTCCACCCGCGGCGGGATGTTGAAGCGCGCCCCCACCAGCACCTCGTCCTGCACGGCGTGCTCGTGCGAGTAGGTGAGCGCGTACGTCCACTGCACCACCTGCCCCAGCGACGGGTGCGGCACGCCCTGCACGGTGGGCCGCGCCGCCTGCTCCAGCAGGACGGGGAGGGCGGGGTACGCCCGCAGGGGGATGGGCACCGTGGACGCGCCCAGCGACGTGTTCACCCCCGCCGGCAGGTCCGCGCCCGCCAGCGGGTCCACGAACGCCGCCCAGTCCGACGCGCGGTACCCCTCCACGCCCTGCACCGGCGCCACGTTGAACTCCAGGTTCAGCAGGGGATACTCCAGGTCCACCGGCACCTGCCCGTGGTGCGCCGGGTCCGACACGCGCATGAGGAAGGTGACGAACGACCGCGCCTGGTCCAGCGCGGTCTTCGCGCCCGCCAGCGTGAACGGCCGCCCCGGGGAGGGCGGCGACGCGTCCGGCGGCGAGGCCGCCCCCGCCTCGCGCGCGGGACCCTCCAGCCGCGCCGGCGGCAGCGTGGAGCCCGCGTGGGTCCAGGCGGAATCCACCTCCGCATCGTACTGGAGCACGGCGGACGTGTCATACGCGCCGGCCAGGCTCACCGCCAGGCTCTCGCCCAGCACGCGCGACGCCTCCTCCAGCCCCGCCGCCGCCTGCGGATCGGCCACGTCCAGCACGGGCGCCAGGCCGCGCGCCACGGCCGGGCCCAGCACGCCCTTGGCCTCCAGCGCGCCGGCCAGGGCCGTGCGCGCGGCGGGGTCCAGGTACGCCGCGCCCGCGTACGGCGCCGTCAGGAACCGGTCCAGGTCCTCCAGGAAGCGCCGCGCCCACACCTCCACGTCCACGCCCTGGAAGTCCATCGGCTCGGTCCCATGCGAGAGCGTGCCGCCCTCCTCCAGGGTGGCAATCGGAACCGCGAGCCGCGTGACCAGGTCGTTGTAGAGCGGGCGCAGGGCGAAGAAGCGGGGCCACCATCCGCCGCCCGGCGCGGGCACGCCGGGGCCCACGTCCACCCGCGCGATGCCGCCGGCCCCGAAATCCACCCCCCACAGGTCCGCCTGCACCCCCTCCACCTTCGCCGACGCCAGCCGCAGGGTGGGGAAGACGGCCTGGAAGGTGTCCGTGAAGGCGGAGAGCGTCAGCGAGGCCAGGGCGCCGGGGCCCTCCTCCGACGGCGGCGCGGGGACGGGCGTGTCCACCCGCTCCACGGGCCCCGTGCCGTCCGTGCGGAAGTCCGGGTGGACGAGCGCCGGCGGCCGCTGCAGGCGGAGGGCCGCCGTCAGCGGAAAGACGGGCTCCGCGAACGGGCCGGGGACGGCGGGGAGGGGCGCCGCCAGCACGACCGCCGCCGGCGGCAGGAGCGCGCGGGCGCCGGCGGCCAGGAACGCCACCTCCTCGTTCCCCGAGACGACCTGCGCGATGGACACGGGCGACCCCGCCGCCGCGAAGCCCGCCACGAGCGAGTTGAAGGTCTCGTGCGCCACCGTCACCAGCGTGCGCCCGTCCGGCGCGGACACCGTCACCCCGGGGACGATGAGCCCGTCCGTCCCCGCGTTGGCCTGCGCGAACGACGCCGCGTCCACGCCATACCAGCCGGGGACGGCGTCCGGCGCCGCGGCACCGGAGCCGGGAAGGACGGCGGGGGGCGCCACGAGCAGCCCTCCCGCGTCCAGGTAGCCCGCCGTCCCCGCGATGGCGGACACCAGGTCGTCCAGCTGGATGGACGGCACCTGCGCCTGCAGCCGCGCCAGCGCGGACGCGAACGAATCCCCCGCCTGCGTGGTCGTCTGCGCCGTGCCCGCGGACACGGTGACGGTGAGGGTCTGCCCGGGCGCCAGGGTGCCGGGCAGGGCCGCGTTCGCCGCCGCCAGCGTCTGCGCGGGGGTGCCCGTCCCCGGCGCGGGGGCGAACCGCGCGGCCACGTCGTTCAGCACGTCGCCGGCGCGCAGGGTGTAGCCCGCATGGACCTCCGCCGGGACGCCGCCCGCGCCCGGGACCACGAGCGCGGAACCGGCGGGGAGGGCCACCCCCGCGTTGGCGGCGAGCAGCTGTTCCACGGGCACGGCCCAGCGCGCCGCGAACGCCGCCAGCGTTTCCGGCGAGCCCGGCTCCGCCGCCGGCGCGGGGGCGAAGTCGCCCAGGTAGACGAGCGCGCCGGCATCGAACAGGTTCGCCGTGCCCGCGTTCAGCGGCGCCAGGTCGTCCGCCCCGAAGGTGCTTCCGTTCCGCCCCAGCGTGTCGTCCGCGTCCGCCAGGTAGTGGTAGGAGGAGAGGACGGCGCCGGGGGCGATCATCCCCGGCATCCCCCCGTTGGCCGCCGCGATGTCGCGCACGGTCGCGTTCACGCCCAGGGCCGCGAAGGCCTGCCGCACGTCGTCGAACGTCTCCACGGTGGAGGGCGGCGAGTCCTGCGTGGCGTCGACCGCCACGGACAGCCCGTCCATCCAGAAGACGAAGCCGGGCTGGAGGACGTCGAACGCGAACGCGTTGTCCGCCGCCAGCAGCGCCGCCGTCGTCCCCGCGCCCGCGGCCAGGGCGTCCAGGGGGGGCGTGGGCCCGGTCCCGTCCGCCGCGACGGGGCGCCGCGGCGTCGTGAGGACGATGCCCGGGCGCAGGGGCAGGACGTCCGCGTTCTCCGTCCACCCCAGCAGCGTGGCCCCGCCGGGCCGCGGCCACCCGGGCGGGGCCGTGGCGGAAACGCCGTCCGCCGTCTCCCCCTCCGCGAAGACCCCGAAGGCGGGCACGGTCAGCGGCTGCGCGCCCAGGAGCGCGTACACGGGCTGGTCCGCGTTGGCCGCGGCCAGCGCCGCCCACGAGGCGCGCCAGCCGTCCGCCACCGCTCGCAGGGACAGGGACGCGCTGGCCGCCGGCCGCACGGGGGTAAGCGCCGCGGCGGCGGCGGCCGCCACGTATGCTGCCCCCGCAAAGGCGCGGAGGGGCGCGACGTCCACGGCGACGGGCGCGGGCGCCCCGTGCCCGTCCTGCAGCAGGGCCGTCAGCAGGGCCGCCGTCACGTCCGGCTGGGCCAGCTGGAACCACGCCTGCGCGTACTTCTCCGCCTGGCGCAGGGCGGCTTCGCGCGTTCCCCCGGCGGACTCGAGCGCCGTCGGCGCGGCGGCGGCGGCCTGCGGTGCCACCGTCACCGTGAGCCGCGGCGCGCCGTCCGCCGAGACGGCCCAGGCCGTCGTCACCCCCGGCCAGGCGGAGACGCCCAGCAGGGGATCGGTGTAGCCCGCGTCCGCCGTCACGGCCCCGCCGCCGGAGGGTGGCGCCGTCACGTTGCCCAGCACGTCCGCGAACCCGATCTGCATGGAAACCTTCGGCTGGGATGATTGGCCGCCCACGCCGCGGTACGGGTCGTCCGCGGGGTCCGGGAGGCCGGGTACGGCGGGCGCGTACGAGGGCGGACCCAGCCGGTACACGGGCACCACCTGTTCGTAGCGCCACAGCCCGGCGGGGCCCGGCAGCGCACGGGGCGCGTGCAGGGCGGCGGGGTGGACGGCCTCCATCAGCGCTTGCCGCGCGCGGGCCTGCCGCGCCCGCGTGAGCCGCCGGGCGAGGGGCAGGTGCTCGCCGTCCTCCGCCTGCGGCCCCACGGGGAGCGCCGGCTGCGAGGCGGAGAACGGCGCGGCCGCCTGCACCTGCCACGCGGCCAGGGAAAAGAGCTGCTGCAGCTGCGTCTGGGGGTCCGGCGGGGACGACTGGGCCGGCGGGCGCGGAAGGGTCAGCGTCCACCCCGTGCTCCCCGGCGGCACCAGCGCCTGCCGCACCTGCTCGCTCCCGTCCGCCGCCTCCACGGCCAGGGCGTGCGCGGACGACTCCAGCCCCGCGCCCACCAGGGCGCAGTTCTCCCACGGCAGCAGGGGCCGCCCGGCCGGCGCCACGGCCTGCCGGTCGTCCGCCATGGCCAGCAGGTACAGCGTGGCGTTGCCCTGCTCGTCGAACGCGCTGGCGGGAATGCCGCCGCCGTCCGCCGCCGCGAAACCCAGCCAGTATCCCTCGCCCGCCACCACGCTCCCCTCCCACAGCAGCCGGACGAACGGCTCCAGGTCGGCGATGCTGGCGTAGTGCGCGCCCGCCGTGGGCGGCGATCCCACCTCCGCCTCGTCCGCGAATTCGACGGAGCGGCGCAGGAGGCGGGCCCCGGACGGGGCCACGGACTCCGTGGAAAGGTTGGTCTGCAGGAGGAACGTGCGGTCCGGGACGACGTCGATGAGCGTGAGCCCCGACGGGTTGCGCGTGTCCGGCGAGGGGGCCACCAGCAGCCACGCCCGCGCGCTCCCCGCCGGCGAGCCGGCCAGGTAGTCCCGCAGCTGCAGCAGCACGGCGCGGGCGACGGTGTCCGCGCCCCGCAGCCCGTACACGTGGTCCGTCTCCGCCAGCCGCCGCACGCCGAAGGGGAGCAGGGCGCCCCAGGTGGCGTCCAGCACGGTGTCCGTCCGCGTGGAGCCGTCCTCGCGGTTGGAGGCGGCCACCACCTCGTACGGGGTCGTGGAGCCGCCGCGCGCCCGGTCCCGCAGGGCCGCGTCGAACGGCCACAGCGTGGGGTTCCCCGCCAGCGGCTCCCCCGCCACGGCGGGGATGGGCAGGGGCACGGGGGTCTGCACCTCGATGCGGTAGTCCAGCCCGTACGTCCGCGGCGCCTCGCCCGCCAGGGTCAGGGCCCGCGGGCCCCGGAGGGGATCCACGGCCAGCCCCGTGTCGGGGTAGAGCCCCTGCAGCTGCCCGTTGGTGTAGGAAAAGACGAGCGATTCCGCCTCCCCCAGGCGCACCACCATCCCCGGGCGCAGCCGGCCGGGCAGGTGCATCGCCCGGTTCCACCGCGCGGCGTCCGGCGCGGCGGTGAGGAGTGCGTCCGGCGCGTCCGGATCCCCCGCCGTCGCGGAGTCCACCAGCCGCACCCAGGGGGTGTCCGGGTCCACCGTCACCGTCACCTCCAGCGCGACCGTGTCCGGGGCGTCCGGGTCCGGCGCGGGGGCGGGCACCTGCTGGCCGCTCAGGTCGTAGAGCGCCGTCAGCGCGCCCGTGGCCTCGGCGTGGCCGTCCACTGTCTCCGGCGCGGGGAGCCGCAGGCCGGAGAGAAGCTGGCGCGAGATCATCCCCGACACCTGCCCCGGCGCCTCGCCCGCGAGCACGGCGTCCACCAGCGCGTCCACCGTCTGCACGGGAAGGTGGTTGATGGACAGCCGCACGGGCGCGTCCGGCACGACGGGAAAGAGGCCGGGGACGTGGGCGATGCGCCCCGCCAGGTCGTCCACGCCCAGGCCGTAGCGCTGGGCGATGGAGGCCAGGGACGCGCCGGCGCCCGTGTCGGCCGTCACCCCCTGCACGGACAGGGTGGCCAGGGGGCGCAGGAGGGGCGCCGCGCCGATCCAGTCCAGCAGCCCGGGTACGTCGCCCGCGTGTACGAGCGTGCGGTCCGCCAGCATGGACACGCTCTCGTCGGGGAGCACGGCCACCTCCGCCGCGGGGATGACGACGCTCCCGCCGGACGCCGCCACCGCGTCGCGGAAGGGGGCCCACGCCGGCTCCGTCTCCGGGCCCGACCCGGACGCGAAGTTCTGCGCCAGGGCCAGCGCGGCGCCCAGGCGCGGCAGCGTGTCGCCCGGCAGCGTCGTGTAGACCGTGGACGACGGTGGCGAGCCCGTCTCGTCCAGGGCGGCCGGCACCTCCAGCAGCAGCCCCGGGGGGAGGGGCGCGTCGTACGCCACCCCCGCCAGGGCGCCGTCCTGGTTCCACTGGAACGCCGTGTCCGCGTACCACGACGCGTACGGCACCCCCGTCCGCCCGAAGTAGCGGACGTAGAAGGTGGCGGCCGCCAGCATCGTGCCGCAGGTGTCCGGCGGCGTCCACGGGGACTGCGGGGCCGTGAACGCCGCGCCCGCGTTCAGCAGCCGCTCGTCCGCCCCCAGCGGCGTCCCGCTGAAGAGGGCGGCGGCGTCCGGCAGCCCGAAGCGCGACGCGATCCCCCCCAGGGTGTCCGCCTGCGCCGCCTGGTACTCCAGCGTGCCCAGGGGCAGCGGCACGCCGGGGGCCGTGGGCACCGTCGCGTTGTCCAGGGCCACGGCCTGCGGCGCCACGCCCAGCGCCACGGGGATCACGGCGCCCGCGGGCAGGGTCCGCAACTCGTCCGCCAGGCCGGGGTTGAGGAACGCCAGCTCCGCCGCGGAGGCGCCCAGGGCGGAGGCCACGGAATCCACCGTGTCGCCCGCGCGGACGGCGTAGTCCACGTCCACGGCGGGAAAGTCGGACGCCACGTCGGCCAGGGAAACGGGCGCCTCCACGGGGTAGGCCCACGCGGCCAGGGCGTCGCGCGCGGCCTGCACGGCGGCGCGGGCCACCATCAGGCACGCGTCGCGGAACAGGTACCAGGCGAACGACTCGTAGTGCGCGGGATCGTCCCCCTCCACGGGCGGCTCGCCGGCGGGGGAGGGGAGGGGAAAGAGCGCGGCGGCGTACCGCGCGGCACCCCACTCGTACAGGGGGCCCACGGGGTTGTACACCGCGAAGTCGCGCGCCGGTGCCTGCGGCGACGTCCACGAGAGCGGGGGCGGAACGGGGAACACCGCGCCGCCCACGCCGTCCGGCGTGCCGGAGGGGTCGCCGCTGATCTCCAGCACCAGGTTGGTGGTGAAGAACGCCGCCAGCCCATCCCGGGAAAAGCCGGTGTCCGACGTCTCCGGCCGGTCCATCTGCTCCGCCAGCAGGGCCATCTGCCCCGCCGTCACCGTGTCCGCGGGGGGCGAGCCGTCGCCCGTGACGGCGGCGATGGACCAGCGCAGCAGCGCCTCCATCAGCGTGTCCAGGGGCAGCTCCCCCGTTGCCGCCGCGTGCAGGCTCCCCTCCGCCGACCGCTCCGCCGCGCCCGCGCGTCCCCCGCCGGGGGGCAGGCCGTTCTCCGCGAAGGCCAGGAACGCCGCGCGGTACTGCGGCTGCGGGTTGAGGGGCACGTCGCCCGTCCAGTCCACGGGCGGCGCCGCCAGCGAAAAGGCGGGGAGCAGCGTCAGGGGCAGCCCCCGCGGCGCGTCGTCGAACACCGGCAGCCACGGGTCCCACCGCAGCAGGTACGGCGGCACGTCGTCCGCCGGCTCGGCCATGCGTGCGTCCGCAGGCGCGTCCGCCGCGAGCACCAGGGACCGCGCCAGCAGCGCCGCGTGCTGCGTGCGCAGCAGCTCCGTCCGCCGCGCGGGGCGGCGGGTGGCGGGGGGAAGGGCGCCGGCCCGCAGCCGCTGCGCCGTGGTCCCCGCGGCCGATCCGCCTCCCCCGCCCGCGGCCAGGATCCACGGCGTGGGCTGCTCGCTCCCCACCGTGAAGCTCACGTCCAGCGTGATGTCGAAGGAAAAGGAGACGGAGAAGAAGAGGATCTCCACCTCCGCCTCCACGCTCACCCCCACGTTCAGCCGGAAGACGGCCGGGCGGTAGGCCTCCATGGTCACGCTGGCCTGGGCGTACGCCTCCACCGTCACCGAGACCTTGATGACCTTGAAGTCCACCTTGCCGTACAGCTTGCCGTGGATGGCCGCCACGGCCTGCACCCAGTAGTACTTGGCCGGCGCCGTGCCGCTGGACGACGGGTTGAACCAGGCCAGCACCCCCTGGAACAGCACCTCCACCTGCACGTACACCCCGCCCGAGAGGGGGCCGATGCGCACCTCCTTGCCCACGCCCACGGCCAGCCCGATGCCCAGTTCCAGCACGGGCGCAAAGGTGCCGTTGGTGATGGCGGGTACCCGGCGCGACGTGGTCCCGTTCAGCAGGCCGAAGTAGATGCCGCCCCGGCCGATGAACGGGAACACCTGCACGGTGAACGCGCGGCCAAAGTCGCGGTCGTACGGAAATCCCAGGTCGACGAGGAAGTTGCCGTTGGTGTAGACCTCCACCACGATCAGCCCCAGCGTGATGGAGACCGACCCCAGCTCGATGCGGCGGAACGCCTCGGGCAGCTGCAGCTCCACCCGGAACATGCCGATGTCCGCCGAGATCTTCTTGTACAGGATCTCGAAGCGCAGCCCCGCCATCGCCCCGGCACGCTCGCCGCCCAGGGCCACGGACAGGCCGTACAGCCGGGGATCGTTGAAGATGAGCCCCAGCGAGACCGTGTCCTCCAGCAGGCTCACGTCCAGCCCGATGAGCCACTGGCTGTCCGCGGCGAACTCCAGGGCCGCGCCGCCCCCGCCGGGGGCGAGCGGGTTCTGCCCTGGGGCGGGCGGCTGCATGTCCTCCTGCAGCCGCGCCAGCGTCTCGCGCACGGTGTTCAGCGACGCCGTGTCGCGCAGGGCCACGCGCTGGCCCAGCCCCAGGTAGCGCAGGTCGATGAGCGACGTGCCCTTGCCGGGCACGGCCGGCGGCGGGTCGCGCACCACGTCCCACGCCAGGGGCTTCGCGCTGTCGTACGTCCGATCCAGGAACCGGCCCGTGAGGACCAGGTCCACCACCCCCTCGCCGTTCACCCGCTGGTAGCGCACGCCCACCGTGTCCACGCGGGCGAACACCAGGTCCGCGTCCACCCGGTAGGTGAGCTCCACCGTGCTTTCCACGGCGTCCAGCACGAGCTGAAAGCGCGACAGCTCGATGCGGTTCAGCACGTCCCACGGCGGGTCCAGCGTAAAGCCCAGCGTGGGCGCGGCCAGGTTCACCAGGTACTCCAGGATGCCGCCCAGCGTCACCCCGCCCAGCTGCAGGGTGAGCACCTGGTGCCGCGTTTCCTTCTCCCCCCGCCACCCCGTCGTCGCGCTCAGCCACAGCTCGCCGAACTGCACGCGAAACTGGTAGGTGGGCTCCTCCACCCCCACGTCCATGCCCACGGCCACGCTGAAGCGGTTGACGGCGAACCGGCCCTCCAGCCGCCCCGACGCGTGGTCCGCCCCCGCCGTCTTCTGCACGTCGGCGCTGGCGATGGCGCTGAAGGCCAGCTCGGTGCCGAACAGGGTGACCGTCCACCGCCCCGCCACCCGTCCGGCGACGGCGTACGCGCCCGTGCCCGTCTCGATGCGGACGTTCAGCGCCTCCAGGGCCAGCGTGGGGAGCCCGGCGGGCGGCGTCACGCCCAGGAAGCTGGAGACGAGCGCCACCAGCTCCAGGTAGGTGTCGGGGTACAGCGCGCCCGAGAACACCCACTGCGGCTCCGTGCCCGTGTACTCCGCCGAGACGGTGAAGCGCGGCTGCGGCAGCCCCGGCGGCGCCCCGCCCTCCAGCAGGAACTCGCCCGCGATGCCGCCGGTGACGGAGCCCTGGTCCACGTGGATGTAAAAGGACAGCTGCTCCAGCGTGAGGGCGACGTTCCCCCCCAGGTGCAGCGTCCACTCCATCTCGATGACGGCCGCCCCGTAGTAGGTGCTGGCCAGCGGCGCCGCCTCGAAGCTGAGCGCCGTGATGCGCATGTCCGCGGGCGACGGCGGCCCCGGCGTGCCGAAGTAGTAGCGCAGCGCCGATCCGATGGGGATGCGGTCGTCCGTCCGCAGCTGCCCCTGCACCACGAACTGGGGGATGAGCGCCACCACGTCCAGCCGGAACGCGTCCGACGGGGGCGAGCCCCCCTCCAGCAGTAGCAGGTCGTCCGCGGGGTCCGGGTCGCGCAGCACCCGGCCGCCCGGCGCGGCGGACCAGGGCGCTCCCCCCACCCACACGCTGCCGTAGACGGAGCCGGAAACGTACATCCGGCTCTGGGCGCCCACCGTGGACCACCCCATGATCCACCGCGTGCCCACGTCGCGGATGCGCACGTAGGGGATGGGCGCCGCCCACTCCTTGTCCGACCCCAGGGTGATGGCCACGTACTGCAGGTCGGGGAACGATTCCACCTCCCCGGGCGCGGTGACGGCCACCTCGATGAGCGAGACGTAGAAGCCCCCGAAGGAATCGAACCCGGGCGGCACGGGGAGGGTGGACGGGGGAACGCCGAAGAGCGACGCCACCTGCGCCAGGCCGGCGGAGAGCGTGGCCTCGCCCGGGTCGAACCCCGCCATCAGCCGCCACACCCCCGCCGTGGCCAGCAGCGGGGTAAAGACGTGCACCGTGATGGGGTCCACGGCGCCCAGGTACAGCGTGCCCACCAGGTTCAGCACGGAGAACGAAGTGGTGCCGTAGTCCTCCTGGCTCAGCCCCGTGCTGGTCATGATCTGCAGCCCCACCTCGCGCACGGTGGCGGAGAGGAGCTGCAGGGTGGCCGCGGGCTGCAGGGCCTTCAGGTCCAGCAGCGGCACCCCGTTGGCCGTGGCCGGGAGCGCCACCGTCCCCTCCAGCCGCAGGGGCCAGGGGGAAAGAAAGTCCGTCGTCCCCTGCGACAGGTCGTCCCAGGGCCACATCTGCCCGCGCATCCCCGCGGGCGCCCCCGCCGGCGCGTCGCTCCGCGCGAAAAAGGCGGGGGAGCCCAGCGCCAGCCCCTCCAGGAACGAGGGCGCGAACGCCACCCCCTGGGGCACGTACTTCTGGGTGACCGGCAGGTTTGGAAAGGTGGTGCCGAAGGTCCACCCGCGGTCCGTGGGGGAGAGCGTGAGCTCGAAGACGTCCGCCCCGCCGGCGCCGCTCGTCACGGACAGCCGCGCGCCCACGGGCGTCACGTGGGCGGGCAATGCGCCGGGAAGGCCCCAGGTGCCGGCGCCGGCCAGCGCCACGGCGCCGGCGGACTGCACCAGGGTGGCGCCCGTGAGCGTCCACGACGAGGTGATGCCCAGGCGCGCCAGCACGCCCAGCAGGGGCGACAGCGCGGGCTCGGCCGCCGCGGCGGTGTAGAGGTCGATGCTCTGGCCGGGCGGCGTCCCCTGCAGCTGCCCCAGGAGCGCCGTGTAGACGCCGCTCAGCGACATGGCACGCCTCCCGGCGCGGGAAGGCGGGTCACGGGATCACCCGCAGCCCGCGGAGCGCCGCGGCCGGACGGGACGTGGGCGGACGGGAGGCGGATGGCCCGGCCGGGCGCGGGGCGGGCACCGCGCCCGGGCCGGACGGCGCGGCGGCGGGGTGGCCGGGGGGCACGGCGCGGGGAACGTCCGCGAGCGGAGCGGCCCCGCGGGACAGGAACGCCTCCGTCACCCCCAGCGCCTCGGCGCGCTCGGCCAGGGTGGTGAGGCGGTTGTCGGAGCGCAGCACGCTGCGTTTTTGCCCCAGCCCGCGGGGCACGCGAAAGATCCAGTGGGCGCCCAGGGGCGGCAGCGCCGTGGGAAGCGCCACGGCCGCCGCCGGCGAGCCGGGCGCGGGGGGCAGGTTCACCTGGCCCTGGTTCAGGGCCATGAAGTACATGTTGCTGAAGACGTTCTTGTGCGTCTGCACCGACCACCAGTTGTCGGCGCCCGGCCACGCCGCCTGCGTGGTCCCCGTCCCGGGCGGCAGGGTGGGCACGTTCACCCGGTACTGCCCCGCGGTAAAGTACGCCGTGTAGAAGTGCAGTCCCTCCGGCAGCACGGGGTCCTGGTAGAGGAACGCGCCCAGCTGGGGCCAGAAGGCCTGGATGACCCGCGCGGAGGGGTGCCGGTACCCTTCGTCCAGCCCGGCGCTCACGGATAGGGTGCGCGCCCCCATGTGGCGGACGAACTGCGCCAGGTTCTCCTCCGCCAGCTCGGCCTCCGTCCGGGTGCCGGTACGGATCCCCAGCATGTCGTACGTCGTGGTCGCGCTGCCGTGGTGCGGGGCCGTGACCATGAAGTTGTCGATCAGCATGTCCACGGTCACGTCCGCGGCGGCGATGATGGTGTTGCACGCCCCCAGGGTGATGCCCGTGGCGTCGCCCGTCACCACCAGCTGCGAGGCGCCGTAGTCCACGATGGAGACGATGGACACGGTGTTCTTGCCGTACCCGTCCGGAACGCTGGGGTTGGGCTTGAGCGAGGAGGTGACGATGGAGGCCCCGCTGGGCGCGGCGTTGGCGATCAGCATGTAGACCCGGGCGCCCTGCACGGTGGCCACGGGAAGCCAGGGGTTGGTGACGCTCTCCACGCCCCTGAACGCCGTCTCCGGCGCCGCCGAGCCAAAGATGTACTCCTCGCCGTCCTGCGGAACGTACCAGCCCAGCCGGTCCAGCACGTTCACGCCCCACTTCCTGTAGTTGGTGCGTTCGCCCGCGTACTTGCAGCCCAGCACCAGCAGCGTGTCCTCGGGCGGGGCGTCCGGGGTGCCCACGGGCACGAACCTGGTGAGCAGCAGGGCCAGCAGGTTGATGTGGTCCAGGTCGCTGTGCGAAAGGAAGACGTAGTTGATGGTGGGCTGCGGCTTCATGGTGCGGAGGAGCGCCGCCACCTGGTCCACGGCCGGATAGATCTTCCGCCGGCTCACGCGCCCCTCGGTGCCCAGGTCGGAAACCATGGACGCGACCAGGTTGTCGTCCTTGTCGTAGAACGCGGCGAAGCACCCCAGCCCCTGGAGCACGTCCAGCACGTAGAAGTCCATCCGCTCGCCGACCGGCATCACCCTCTCCCGTTTCCGTGGACCGCCCGTACGCCTGGAACCGCGCACCTCGCCTCGCCGGGCCCTTCCCGCCGTGGTCCCCGTTCGTCCGCGGCGGGCCGGGACGGGGGATCTCCGTCCCGCCGCCCCGGATGCCGCCCGCCCCCCGGAGCGCCTCCGCGCCCGCTCACGGGATCACCCGCAGCCCGCGGATGGCCGCGGCCGGACGGGACGGGGGCGCCGCGGCGCGGCCGGCGGCGAGCCCGGCGGCGGGTGCCCGCGCGGACAGGGCGGGTTCCGCGGCCCGGTCCACCCCCGCGGGCGGGTAGGCCCGCGGCGTCGCGGACAGGGGCGAGGCGGCGGCGCCGAGCGTCTCCGGGCGCACCCCCAGCGCCTGCGCGCGCAGGGCCAGCGTGGTGACGCGGTTGTCCGAGCGCAGCACGCTGCGCTTGACGCCCAGCCCCCTGGGCACCCGGAAGGTCCAGTTGGCCCCCAGCGGCGGCACGGCCGTGGGAAGCCCCACGAGCCCCACCCGCGACCCCGGCGCCGGGGGCAGGTTCGCCTCGCCCTGCGAGCCGGACAGGAAGTAGAGGTTGGAAAAGATGTTCTTGTCCGTCTGCACCGACCACCAGTTCGCGGAGACCGGCCACTCCACCTGCGACATCCCCGGCGTGGGGGGCGTGTTGGGCACGTTCACCCGGTACTGCCCCGCGGTGAAGTACGCCGTGTAGAAGTGCAGTCCCTCGGGGAGGACGGGGTCCTGGTACAGGGCCGTGCCCAGTTTGGGCCAGAACGCCTGGATCACGCGGGCGGACGGATGGCGGAACTTCTTCACCTGGCCCGCGCTGGCGGAAAGCGTGACCGCGGACATGTGGCGGACGAACTGGGCCAGGTTCTCCTCCGCCAGCTGGTCGTGGGTCTTGAAGTCCGTGGTGATCCCCAGCATGTCGTACGTGGTGGTCTCGCTCCCGTGGTGCGGGGCCGTGACCATGAAGTTGTCGATCAGCAGGTCGCCCTCCACGCCGGCCGTCTGGATCACCGTGTTGCACGCGGCCAGGGTAATGCCGGTGGCGTCGCCCGTCACCACCAGCTGCGAGGCGCCGTAGTCCACGATGGAAACGATGGACACCATGTTCTTGCCGTAGGTGTCCGGCACTGCCGGCTTGGGCTTGTTGGAGCTGGTGACGATGGCGGCGCTGCTGGGCGCGGCGTTGGCGATCAGCACGTACACGCTGGCCCCGGCCACCTGGGCCACGGGGATCCACGGGTTGGTCTTCTTGTTGTACGCGCCCTTGAAGGTGGTCTCGGGCGACGCGGAGCCCACGATGCGCTCCGTTCCGTCCTGCGGCATGTAGGGCTTGAGGGTATCCAGCACGTTCCTGCCGCGCTTGGTGAAGTTCGCTCGCGCGCCCGCGTACTTGCAGAACAGCACCTGCAGCGTGTCCTCCACCGGTACGCCCGGCGTGCCCGCGGGCTGGAACCTGCTCAGCAGCAGCCCCAGCAGGTTGATGTGGTCCGTGTCGCTGTGGGAAAGGAGGACGGCGTTCACCGTGGGCTGCGGCTTCATGGTCCGGAGCACCCGCGCCACCTCGTCCACGGCGGGGAACGGGTCGTCCTTGCGAAAGCGCTCCGTCCCCAGGTCCAGGATCATGGTGGCGACGAGCACGTCATCCTTGTCGTAGAAGCCGGCGAACGTCCCCAGCCCCTGCAGGACGTCCAGCACCACGAAGTCCATCCGCTCGCCGATGGGCATGGCCCCCTCCCGTTGCTGATGGACCGCCCGGCGCCGGAACCCCTCCGCCCGGACCTTCTCCGCCCTCCTGCCCTGCCCCCCGTTCCACGCCTGCCGCCCCGTCCTGCTCCGCCCCGTCCCGTTCCGCCCCGTCCCGTTCCGCCGTCCGCGGCACGGCTGTCCGCCGTCAGCCCGGGGGCGGGCCGCGCCGCCCGGACCGCATCCGCCGCTGCACGGCCGGGGGCGCGGACGAAGGCTCCGCCGGCTCCGGGGGGACGTCCGCGCGCGCCGCCGGCCCCGCGGCCAGGGCGAGCGCCGAGGGCGGCGCGGGCGCGACCGGCTTCGTTGCCTTCTTCTTCGGTGCCCGGGCGTAGGCGGCGTACCACCCCACCACCTGCCGGCCGGCCCCGTGCGGATCGCCGAAGAGCACCACGTCGGTGTTCCCCGGCGGCACGCTCCACCCCAGGATGCTGAGCGCCAGCCGGCGCAGGCGCAGCATGTACGCGCGGCTGCCGTCCGGCTGCTCGTCCGCCTGGAACTGGAAGGAGCGAAAGCCCAGCCGCATCACCCCCTGCAGGGGGAGGTCGATCCCCAGGGCCCGCGCCCCGGGAAGCTGCAGCCCCAGGTAGACGGGCGGCGGGTCCGCCCCCGGCTGGGGGGACCAGGCGGCCAGCACGGTCACGGACAGCCCCACGCTCCCGGCCAGCGCGCCCAGCGTCCCCAGGTCCAGCGAAAAGGTGAGCCCGTACCAGGGCGCGGAGAGCAGCGACGCGTCGATGGGCGCGGACACGGCCGTGTAGCCCAGGTCCTCCGGCGTCTG
>DATING010001574.1:0-6218 GCA_035474555.1 Longimicrobium sp.
CGCCAACGTTTGGTGCATGGGGATGGTTTCGGCGGCGCCTTCCTCGGAATGACAATCTGTTCCCGTGAAGCAGTTGAAGCCCCGTTCGGCGAGCGCAGCGAGCCGAGACGGGGCTTACCGCTTTCCCAGCGGCGGCTTTAGCCGCTCAGGCTGGCTGCCTGCGTCTCGCCTGGTGCCCCATGCCGACCTTTGCTCCCCCACGGCGCCCGCTGTCGCGCCCGGTCCCCACCCGCGCGAGCTGGTGAAGCCCCACGCAGTTTGTGGGGCTTTCCGCAGTCGTTGCGGCGGCTTTAGCCGCTCAGGCCCGATGCCCGCCCCACCCTCACCGCCCCAATCCCGCGCCTGAACCACTTTCGCACTCCCGCACTTTCGCACTGCTGTTTCACCGCACTTTCTTCAGCGACTCCGGCTTGTGCGCGGCTTCCTTGCCGCTCTTGTCGCTCTTCACCAGGAACTCGGGGTTGTCGGGAGACGCGGCGACCTTGTGGCCCTTGACGTGGGTCTCACTCGTAACCTTTTTCACTACGCGCCCGCGCGTCTTGCCCTGCGGCGTGTTCCACTCGACCTTGTCCCCACTCTTCAGATCCTTCGCCATGCTCGCCTCCTGACTTCGGGGTGAGCCCCGCCGCGCGGCAAGCCCCGTACCGCGCGTTGTGCAAACCCTGTACGTACGCCGCCCGCTGCATCCGCCGCCGCCGCGCCGTCATCCACCGCAGCACCCGCAGGTTCGCCATGAATCCGCCCTCCATCGACGCGCCGCCCGCCGAGCGCACCGCCGTGCCCCCGGCCCACGCGCCGGCCGCCGAGCGCACCGCCGCGCCGTCTCCCGGGGCCAATCCGCCGGCCGCGGAGGCCATCGTGTATCCCGAGACGTCCAAGCACGAGCCCGAGGTGCGTCCGTGGGAGCTGGAACTGCTCATCTCCGGCGCCCTGGTGTTCTCGCTGCTGCAGCTGCCCGGGTACGTGGACGCGTGGTTCAACGACGTGCGGCCGCACCTGGCGGTGCGCTCGTTCGTGGGCGTGTTCATGGCCTACATGTACGTAAAGCTCATCCTCTACACGCTCATCACCTGCTTCGTGCTGCACCTGTCCATGCGGGCGTACTGGGTGGGATTGATCGGGCTGGAGTCGGTGTTCCCCGCCGGGCCCAAGTGGGAGGACAGCAGCTACGGGCCGGTGATGAAGGAGCTGTACCGCGAGCGGATGGGGCGCCTGCAGCCCCGCATCGATGCCGCGGACCGCTTTTGCAGCATCCTGTTTCCGCTGGCGTTCACGGTGGTGATGCTGTTCTGCTTCTCCGTCGCCATGGGCGTGGTGAGCGGCGGGCTGGCCTTCGGCATCTCGCGGCTGCTGTTCGGGGGCGAGCACCTGATGCGCGTGCTCATGGGCATCGTCGTGCTGACGCTGATCGTCCCCCTGGCAACGTGGATCGCGGACGTGCGCTATGGCCCGCGGGTGGAGCCCGGCAGCCGCGGGCACCGGCTGCTGCGGCACGGCTCGCTGGTGTCGTACTACGTGAACGCCATGCCCATCCTGGGCACCACGTTCATGACGCTGTTCACCAACGTGCGCAAGGCGGTTCGCTACCCGATCATGTACGGGCTCATGGCGCTGCCCTTTGGCGTGTTCATGGTCAAGGACGTGTACTTTGGGCTGGGGATGGTGACTACGGCCGACCACGCGTACCTGCCGGACGACGCGGGTGCGTTCGGCGTGGACGCGGGGCTGTACGAGGACCAGCGCCCGGAGGGGGAGGTGTACGCCCGGATGCCCAGCATCCAGTCGGACGTGGTGGACGACGACCCGTACCTCAAGCTGTTCATCCCCTACGCCCCCACGCGCCACGGCGAAGCGTTCGCCAGGGAGTGCCCGGGCGTGCGGCCGTTATCCGAAGAGGGCATACGGATGGGCGAGGCTGCCGCGCCCGACAGCGCCGCCGTGCGCGGGGTGCTGGACTGCTGGACGCGGCTGCAGCCCGTGACGCTGAACGGCCGGCCCATCCGCCCCGACTTCCGCTTTCACACCAACGCGCGCACGGGCATCCGCGGCATCCTGGCGTACATCCCCGTGCAGGTGCTCCCCGCCGGCGAGCACCTGCTCACCGTCGGCTATCCGCCGCGCCCTCCTGACGCGGAGGACGGCCCCGCGGACGATACGCCCGGGCAGTACTACATCCGCTTCTGGAGATGACGGCCGCCGATCCACCCGCGCCCGCCGCGGCGGAGACCGCGCCGCCCGTCGGCCGCCGCAGGCCCTGGGTCGCCGCCCTGCTGACGTTCCTTGCGCCCCCCGTAGGCCACGTGTACGCCGGCCGTCCGCTGCGGGGGCTCGCGGCCTGGGCCCTGGCGCTGAGTTTCGGAGCGGCGATGCTGTACGCCTGCATGACGGCGGATTCGCGCGGCGGCCGGCTGCTGGCGCTCGCCCTGCTTCCGCTCGCGTGGGTGGCCCTCCCTGCGGACGCCGCATGGACGGCGCACCGGGCCGATCCACGCGCCCCCCGCAGGGGGTACCAGCGCAAAGCCGTGTACGCCGTGCTGGTCATCGCCGTGGCGCTCTTCGGTAACCTGCTGTTCTTCCCCGCGCTCCTGTCGCGCTGGCGTGCGTTCTCGCTCCCGTCTGTGAACATGGAGCCCGCGCTGCTCCCCGGTGACTACGTGATGACGGCGCGCACCGCGTTCGACCCGCGCCGCGGGATGGTGGTGACGCGCATGACGGACGAGGGATACGAGTCCGTCGCCCGCGTGGCCGGCGTCGCGGGCGACACGCTCGCCATGCGCAGCGGCAAGCTGTGGGTGAACGGCCGCGCGGAGTCCGGCGTCCGCGTCCCGGCAACGGCGGATGGGGAGTGGGAGAAGGGCTTCGGGTGGCAACGCGCGCACCTGGCGGGCGACACGGCGGGCTACGCGCCGACGTCGGCGGATTGGGGTCCGCTGGTGGTGCCGCCCGGCCACGTGTTCGTCCTGGGTGACAACCGGCCCATGAGCCTGGACAGCCGGTACCTCGGCTTCATCCCGCTGGACCGGCTGACGGGCCGCGTCGTCTGGATCTACCTTTCCCGCGACCGCGCCACTGGCACCATGCGCTGGAGCCGCATGGGCCACGAGGTCCGCTGAGCCGCTGCAGATTGCAGATCCACAGATCGCAGATCCGGAATGTCCGCGGAACTCGCCGACGCAGATCTTCGCCCCCCGCCCGGGGCTCTCCCCCCGGACCACCCGGTCCCCGCGTACCCCTCGGCACCCGCCCGTGCCGGACCTGTCGGCGAAGGCCGACATCACGTTTTCGGTGCCGCGAATTCATTCGCCGGGCCGCCCGTGCACGGCCTCCGCCCCCTTCACCGGGCCCCCGTGCACGGCCTCCGCCCCCTTCGCCGGCCCATCCTCCCTCCCCGCGCGATCGGCGAGGCAGTCGAGATCTCTCCCACCTGTCGTCCTGGCATCGTCCTTTCGCCTGTTGGGCGGATCTCGGATTCACGTTGCTGGCGCGCACGCACCGCGGACGCTAGCGTATCGTTCTTCGCGGGACCGCACGAAAACCACCCCTCTCCGGCACGCACCATGGATTATCCGCTTCAGCTTTCCTTCAAGCTCCTGGCCCTCACGCCGCAGGTGTACGTGCGCGACGCCGCCGGCCAGCTCCGCATGTACGTCAAGCAGAAGATGTTCAAGCTGAAGGAGCAGATCACCGTATTCGCCGACGAGGGGCAGACCATCCCCCTGTACCACATCAAGGCGGACCGGGTGATCGACTTCAGCGCGCGCTACAACTTTTCCGCGCCGGACGGACGGCCGCTGGGGAGCGTGCAGCGTCGCGGGATGCGCTCGATCTTCCGCGCGAACTACGAGATCCTGCGCGGCGACCAGGTGATCCTCACCCTGCGCGAGGCCAATCCCCTGGCCAAGGTGGGCGACGCGCTCTTCGGGCAGATCCCCGTCCTCGGCATGTTCGCCGGCTACGTCTTCCATCCCAAGTACACGGTGCAGCGGCCGGACGGGGTAGAGGTGCTGCACGCCGCCAAGCAGGCCGCCCTGTTCGAAGGCCGCTACGCGGTGGAAAAGCGCACCGCGCTCTCGCCCGAAGACGAGGGCCTGGCCATCCTGAGCATCCTCATGATGCTGCTGCTGGAGCGCCGCCGCGGCTGATTTCGCCACCCACGCGCCCGCCGTCCCATCCGGGGCGGCGGGCGCGAAACTTCACGCATTCCATCGATGAAAATCGACATGATCAAGACCCTGGTCCTGGCCGCCGGCCTGCTGCTGAGCGCCGTCGTTCCCGCCGCCGCGCAGGAGGAGCCCTCCGCGGGCGAGCTGGCCGCCATCCGCGAGCTGCTGGAGGTGAGCCGTGCGCGCGAAAACTTCATTCGCGGCATGGAGCTGGGGATGGCGGCGGGCGGGCTGACGCAGATGAGCGACGAGGTCCGCCAGGTGATGCGCGACTTCATGGACGAGCACTTTTCCTACGCGGAGATGGAGCCGCATTTCATCGGGGCGTACGCCGACCAGTTCACCGAAGAGGAGATCCGCGCCTTCACCGCCTTTTACCGCACCCCCGCCGGCATGCGGATGGTGGAGCGCACGCCGGAGCTCGGCCTGGCCATCCAGCAGGCCACCATGGGGCGGATGATGGAGCTCATGCCCGAGCTGATGGAGCGGGCGATGGAAGCGGCCCAGGACGCCGACCCAGCGCCCGGCAGCGGCCGCAAGTCCTGACCGCGGCCGTCCGCGAAACGGGGGAGGGGAGATGGCGGATGCGTTCCGCGAGAACGTGGTGGTGCTCACGGGCGCCAGCGAGGGCATCGGCCGCGAGATGGCGCTGCAGCTGGCCGCGCAGGGTGCGTGGCTGGCCCTCGCCGCGCGCGACGCCGCAAAGCTGGAGGCCGTGGCCGCCGAGTGCCGCGCGCGCGGGGGCCGCGCCATCGCCGTGCCCACGGACGTGGCGGAGCGCGCGCAGTGTATCCGCCTGGTGGATCGCGCGGTGGCGGAGTACGGGCGCGTGGACACGCTGGTGAACAACGCCGGCGTGAGCATGTGGGCCCGCTTCGACGAGGTGACGGACCTGGCGCCGTTCGAGCGGATGATGCAGGTGAACTACTTTGGCAGCGTGTACTGCACCCACGCCGCGCTCCCGCACCTCAAGCGGACGCGAGGGCGCATCGTGGGCATCAGCAGCCTCACGGGGCGCGCGGGGGTGCCCACGCGCAGCGGGTACGCGGCGACCAAGCACGCCATGGCGGGCTTCTTCGATTCGCTGCGCATCGAGCTGGCGGACGAGGGCGTGACGGTGACCATGGTGTATCCCGGCTTTGTCTCCACGGGCATCCGCACGCACGCCTTTGGGCCGGACGGGCGGATGCTGGACAGCAGCCCCGTGCGCGAGAGCGAGGTGATGACGCCGGAGGAGTGCGCGCGGCAGACCGTCACCGCCATGGCCGCGCGCCGCCGCGAGCTCCTCATGACCCTGCGCGGCAAGGTGGGCGCGTGGGTCAAGCTCATCGCGCCGAGCGTGGTGGACCGCATCGCCCGCCGCGCCATCGAGCAGGGGCGCTGACCCGGGCAACCTTTCGCGGGGCGCAGGGTTCTAATCCGTCGTCCTGCCGATCCCGGTCCGCAACCCGTTGCCGCGATTCACGATGCGCATCCGCTCCATCCTCCCGCTCTTTCTGCTCCCCCTGCTCTCGCCGGAGGTGCCGGACGAGCGCGTGGTCTCCGGCTACTACACGATCGGCTGGGAGGAGCAGTCGTTTCGCGTGTGCGGCGGCGGGCGCGGCGGGGACAACGGCGTGTGGTGGGTGAGCAACCCCGGTCCCCTGATGCGCGCCTACGGCGACCTGGTGGAGGGCGACTGGGGCACCCTCTTCGTCACGGTGCGGATGGACCGGACGGACGTGGGGCACTGGGGGCACCTGGGCCGGTACAGCCGGTCCGTGGCCGTGGTGGAGCTGGTGGATGCCCGCCTCCCCTCCCGCGAGCGCGACGACTGCAACCGGACGACGCGCGAAACGGAGTAGGCGCGGGGGATGGATGATGATGGACGCCGGCCGGGATCGCTCCCCGGCCGGCGTCTTTCGTTCGGCCGCTCGCGGGGCGCGGGGCGGATGCGTATCTTCGTGGCGCGGCGGAGGATTGCACGGGCGGAGGACCTGGAGGAGAAGCCGGTCTCGCGCCGAGCGAATGAATTCGCCGCAACGAACACACGAAGTCCGCCTGCGCGGACTGTCC
>DATING010001575.1:0-4952 GCA_035474555.1 Longimicrobium sp.
ACGTGGGCAGCAGGTACTGGTCCGCCAGCAGCAGCGCGCCCGCCGTCAGCGCGATCAGCAGCCCCAGGATCAGCGGGTTGGCCCTGGTGCTCACCCCCGCGTGCTCCTCGTCGTCGATCTTCACGCGATACGTCTCGCGCAGCAGCGCCATCCCCAGCACGAACGTGATCAGCGCCACCACCACGGGATAGATGAGCCCCGCGTACTGCGCCGCCACGGGAAACCCGCCGGGGTTCGCCGTCGCCATGGCCACCATCGCCGTGGCGATCACCGGCAGGAATCCGCCGAAGTAGCCGTTGCCCACGTGGTACGGCAGCGACACCGACGTGTACCGCACCCGCGCCGGAAAGCTCTCCACCAGGAACGCCGCGATGGGCCCGTAGACGATCGTGACGAACAGCACCAGCACCCACACGCACGCCGTGAGCGCCACCGCGTTGTACGTACCCCCTGCCGGCGTAAAGCGCCACATCAATTGAAAGATGGGGATGGTGAAGATGGCCGCCAGCAGGTTGCCCGCCATCATCACCTTCTTGCGCCCGATGCGGTCCGACAGCGCGCCAAAGACGATGAAGAACGGCGTCGCCAGGGCCAGCGCCACGGCGATGATCGTGCGCGTGTCGACGAAATCCACCTTGCCCACGTTCTCCAGCCACGTCAGCGCGTAGAACTGGCCCGTGTACCACACCACCGCCTGTCCCGCCGCCGCGCCCCACAGCACCGTCAGCATGGTCTGCCACCGCGACGAGTTGCCAAAGCTCTCCGCCACGGGGCGCGTGGAGGTCTTGCCCTGCGCCTTCATCCGGGTGAACAGCGGGCTTTCCTTGAGCCGCATGCGGATGAACAGCGATACGATCACCAGCACGGCGCTCAGCAGGAAGGGGATGCGCCATCCCCACGCCATCCAGTCCTCCTCCGAGAGCATGGAGCGCACGCCCAGGATCACCAGCAGCGACAGGAACAGGCCCAGCGTGGCCGTCGTCTGGATGAACGCCGTGTAGAAGCCGCGGCGGTTGTCCGGCACGTGCTCGGCCACGTACGTCGCCGCGCCGCCGTACTCGCCGCCCAGCGCAAGGCCCTGGATCAGCCGCAGGAAGAGCAGGATGAGGGGCGCGAAGACGCCGATGGTCGCGTACCCCGGCAGCAGGCCGATGACGAACGTGGCGCCGCCCATGATGAGCAGCGTGACGAGGAACGCGTACTTGCGCCCCACCACGTCGCCGATGCGCCCGAAGAACAGGGCGCCGAACGGCCGCGCCGCGAACCCCGCCGCGAAGGTCGCCAGCGTCTGGAGCAGCGCCAGCGTGGTGTTGCCCTGGGGAAAGAAGGTCCCCGCCAGGATGGTGGCCAGCGAGCCGAAGATGTAGAAGTCGTACCACTCGATCATCGTCCCCACGGCGGAGGCCGCGATCACCTTCCAGATCGTCGCGCGGTCCGAGGGCTCGTGGACGTCCGTCGCGTGTGCGGCGTGGGAGGCGGCTTCGGCCATCGGGTTCTCCGGCGGGTGGATGAGGGGCGGTCCCGGGGCCGTTTGCGCGGTCCCGGCACCCCCGCGTAGCTTGGCGAGCGAACGTCCGTTCCCGTGCTGATGCAACACCATTGCCGCCCCGCGCGAATCCGGCAAGTCCGGCCCGCGCGTTCGGGCGTCTGCGCGCGGCGGTGTACGGCGCTTGCAGTTGCGCGCGGCACCCCTGGCCGGGTGCGCCGCCGCGCCGGTCCCATGCGATTTTCGCCAGCCCGTCCCACAGGAGACCCGGATGTCCTCCGAGCAGACCCTCGACTCGCTTCTCCAGGAAGACCGCTCGTTTCCCCCGCCGCCGGAGTTCGCCGCGCAGGCCAACGAAAACGACCGCGGCGTCTACGCCCGGGCGGACGCGGATCCCGAGGCGTACTGGGCGGGATGGGCCGAGAAGCTGCACTGGTTCACGCCGTGGGAGCGCGTGCTGGAGTGGAATCCGCCCTATGCGAAGTGGTTCGTGGGCGGAAAGCTGAACGCCGCCTACAACTGCCTGGACCGCCACGTGGAGGGCGGGCGGGGCAGCAAGACAGCCATGCTGTGGGAGGGCGAGCCGGGGGACAAGCGCGCCTACACCTACGCCGAGCTGCACCGGGAGGTCTCCCGCGCCGCCAACGCGCTCAAGGCGATGGGGGTGAAGAAGGGCGACCGCGTGGCGATCTACCTGCCCATGATCCCCGAGGCCGCCATCATCATGCTGGCCTGCGCCCGCATCGGCGCGCCGCACTCCGTGGTGTTCGGGGGATTCAGCGCGGAGAGCCTGCGCGACCGCATCCGCGACGCCGAGGCCCGCGTGCTCATCACCGCGGACGGCGGATACCGGCGCGGCGGCATCGTGGCCCTGAAGCGCGCGGCGGACGAGGCGCTGGAGGAGCAGGGCGGATGCCCCACCATCGAGCACGTCCTGGTCGTCCGCCGGCACGGCGCGGACGGGGAGGCGGTCGGCGGCGCGGAGATGAAGGACGGCCGCGACCGCTGGTGGCACGACGTGGTGGACGGGACGGACGACCAGTGCCCGGCGGAGGAGATGGACGCGGAGGACCTGCTGTACATCCTCTACACCTCCGGCACCACGGGGAAGCCCAAGGGGATCATGCACAGCACCGGGGGCTACCTCACCCAGTGCCTGGCGACGACCCGCCTCGTCTTCGACCTCAAGGACGACGACGTCTACTGGTGCACGGCCGACGTGGGATGGGTCACGGGGCACTCGTACATCGTCTACGGGCCCCTGGCCAACGGCGCCACCGTCCTCATGTACGAGGGCGCGCCGGACTTTCCCGACCGCGGCCGCTTCTGGCAGATCATCCAGGAGTACCGGGCGACGATCTTCTACACCGCGCCCACCGCCATCCGCGCCATCATGAAGTGGGGCGAGGAGTGGCCGGCCAAGTTCGACCTGTCCTCCCTGCGCCTGCTGGGCACCGTCGGCGAGCCGATCAATCCCGAGGCGTGGATGTGGTACCACCGGAACATCGGCCGCGAGCGCTGCCCCATCGTGGACACGTGGTGGCAGACGGAGACGGGCGCCATCATGATCACCCCGCTCCCCGGCGTCACCGAGACGGTGCCCGGCTCCGCCACCACGCCGTTCCCCGGCATCCGCGCGGACATCCTCTCCCTGCGCGGCGAGCACATCCCCGCGGGGGGCGGCTTCCTGGCCATCCGCCGCCCCTGGCCCAGCATGCTGCGCGGCATCTGGGGCGATCCGCAGCGCTTCGTGGAGACCTACTGGAGCAAGTGGAGCGGCGAGACCGTGGGCGCGGGGGAGGATACCCAGCCCGGCGAGAGCGTGTACTTTCCCGGCGACGGGGCCAAGCGTGACGAGCGCGGCTACTACTGGGTCATCGGCCGCATCGATGACGTGCTGAACGTGGCCGGCCATCGCATCGGGACCATGGAGGTGGAATCGGCGCTGGTGGACCACCCCGCCGTGGCCGAGGCGGCCGTCGTGGGCAAGGCGCACGAGCTCAAGGGGCAGGCCGTGGCCGCGTTCGTCACGCTCAAGGACGGCCACGCGCAGTCCGAGGCGCTCAAGCGCGAGCTGAGCGACCACGTGGTCAAGAAGATCGGCGCCATCGCCCGTCCGGATGCCATCCTCTTCTCCGCCGACCTGCCCAAGACGCGCTCGGGCAAGATCATGCGCCGCCTGCTCAAGGACATTGCCGAGGGCCGCGCGCTGGGTGACACCACGACCCTCGCCGACCCCAGCGTCGTCGCGCGCCTCAAGGACGACTACGAGGCGAAGGAAGGCTGATCCTCCGCGGGGGAGGATGCGGCGAGGGGCGGGGAGGAAGAGCGATTGAAATCGCGGCTACAACGTCACGCTGTCGGCCTCCGCCGACACCACGAACGGGGGGCGCTCATCCGCGGGATGGGCGCCCTTCGTTGCGTTCTCCTGATCCTGCGCGGGACGACTGTATCCGCTCGCACTGCATCGCGGCCGGGCGCGGCGTGCCCGGGCTGGAGAACCTGACGAACCTGGACCAGCTCCCCCGCGCGGCGCCGTCGTCATCGCGCTGCCCACGAAGATCGAGGGCGGCTCCGGCGGCCCGCTGCGTGCGATTGCGCTGGTGCCGCGCCAGTAAGGACGCGGAAAATTCGGGCGCGGCGGGCCTTGAAGGGCAGGGCGGTACGCCGGGAGCAGGCGTCGGGCGCAGGTCCCGTGGCGAGTTGGCGGACGGGTCGGGGATGGCGGGTGAGGGTTGAGAGAATCCGCCAGCGCTGGCGCGGTTGTACGCCTCCCGGCCTCTTCGGCGCGAAAGACTTGGCACGAGGTTTGAGGCACCGTATTTTGCTGGGGTGTGGGAGTTCGCCTTCTTCAACGGGATCACCAGGCGGTGTAGCGATGGCGCGGGAAACTGGGAACGTGAAGTGGTTCAACCCGGAAAAGGGCTTCGGGTTCATCACGCGGGACAACGGGGAGAAGGACGTCTTCGTCCATCACAGCGCGATCGGAGGCTCCGGCTTCAAGACGCTGAATGACGGGGAGCGGGTGGAGTTCGACGTGGTGCAGGGCCAGAAGGGCCCGGCCGCGGAGAACGTGACGCGCCTGGATGCCCCGGCTGACGGCGGCGGCAGCAGCGGCGGCGGCGGAAGCCGTGGCGGCGGCGGTGGCTACGGCGGCGGTGGTGGCGGCGGCGGCTACGGCGGTGGTGGTGGTGGCGGCGGCCGTAGCGGCGGTGGTGGCTACGGCGGCGGCGGTGGCGGCCGTGGCGGCGGTGGTGGCGGGCGCGATCGCGACGACCGCTGGTAGTCCCGCACACGAAAGAGGCCCGAGCAACCGCTCGGGCCTCTTTCGTGTGTGCCAGGCATGTTTTGACTCTGGGGTGAAAGTCCCCGAAGGACCGTAGCAGCCGGAACCGATAGCCGAAGGCAAGGGTGCCCGCCGTGAGGGGGATCTGAAGGAAGCTGGAGGCGAAGCGCGGACCCGACG
>DATING010001576.1:0-1734 GCA_035474555.1 Longimicrobium sp.
TGTCGCCGATCTTGGCCAGGGGCACGTCCTGGATCACGTCGCCCGTGGTCTTGATGACGTCGATCTCCACGGACAGGGCGGGATCGGCGGCGCGCAGGGCGGCCTGCACGGCGCGGGACTGCCACAGGGCCAGCTCGCTGCCGCGCGAGGCGATGCGCAGCGTCACCATTGCGACTGCGCGCCCTCGATCAGCTTGATCACCACCTCTTCCAGCGCCTTGGCCCGCCCGTCGTCCACGTCCTCGCGCTGCGGGTCGAACAGGCCGATGGCGGTCACGGACTGCCCCTTCCACAGCAGCTTGTCCTCGCGCACGTCGTAGATCTCGGCGTCGAAGCTGATCTGCACGCGGGCCTCGTTGCGCTGGATGCGGCCGCTGGGGTCCGGGTTGGGGTTGAAGTTGGTGGTCTGCTCCTCGGCGGATTTGAGCGTGCCGCGCACGATGGCGTCCGCCGTCTGCTGCGAGGACAGGCGCACGCCCAGGCTCCCCGGCAGCCGGTTCTGCAGCTCGCGCTGCAGGTCCGACGTGAGGGTCTGGTACGGCGTCTCGTTCTCGAACGCCTCGATGTACACGCGGCGCACGTGCGTGGGCAGCCCGCCGCCCGCGAAGCTGTACATGCAGCCGCTGAGCGACGGGAGCAGGAGCGCCAGGAGGGCCAGGCTACGCGCCCGGCGGAGTCCAGGTCGATTCAGGAAAGGACGGGACATCGGTTGCGGACTCGAGCGTCAGGTTGAGCGTGCGATAGGCGGCCCAGTCGCGGTAGCGCGCGCTGGCCAGCCCGGTGGCGTCGTATTCCAGGTCGATGGACTCCGCCGTGCCCCCGCGGGCGCTGCGGCGGACGGTCTGAAGCCGGCCGTCGCGCGTGCGGTACTCCAGCACGTCGTCGCCCAGCTGGTACCGGAGCACGGTCACGGCCCCATCGGGCGCGGCGGAAAGGAGCCGCGCGTCCGCCGGGGGCGCGATGATCCCCACCGTGGCCCACAGCAGCGCGGGCGACGGCAGGCGAAAGCGCTCGATGAGGGCCGGCGGCACGCGCGCCTCGCCGTCCACCAGCGCGGCGGCCAGGTACGTCTCGCCCCGCGGGCCGAACAGGTCCAGCCGAAAGCGGCTGGGGGCAACCATCCGCCCCACGCCCCGGCCGCGGAAGCGCGCGCCGGCCTCGTCCAGCTCCCACTGGAAGTTCACCTGCCGCGGCGAAGCGGGCACGGTCGCCCGCGCCGCGGACGCGGCCAGGGCGGCGGGATCCGCCCCTGCAGGCTGCCCGGTGGCGGGCTGGCCGGCGGCGGGCACGGGGCCCGGGGCCGGCGTCTGCGAGGTCGCGGCGGGGGCACAGGCGGCGAGCGCCCACGCGGCCGTGACCGTCATCCATCGAACGAACTTCAACGTACCTCCCGAATGCGGATGATGGCGTCGCCCGGCAGGATGTCGTCCGCCACCTCCATGCCGCGCACCACCCGTCCGAAGATGGCGTACGTGCCGTCCAGGTGCGGCTGCGGCGAGTGGGTGACGAACCACTGGCTTCCGCCCGTGTCGGGGCCGGAGAGGGCCATCCCCAGCGAGCCCCGCAGGTACACGTGCCGGTTGATCTCGTCGCGGATGCTGTACCCCGGACCGCCGGAAGTGTCCCCGCGGGGGTCGCCGCCCTGTACGACGAAGTTGGGCACCACCCGCGGCCACTCCTGCCCGTCGAAGTACCCGCGCTCCGCCAGCTGCAGGAAGCTGTGCACCGTCAGCGG
>DATING010001577.1:0-3089 GCA_035474555.1 Longimicrobium sp.
GACCATCGTCTTTCACGCAGAGCCGCGGAGGAGAAAAGAGAGCCGCAGAGAACGGATTCGCCTCTGCGTCTCTCTTTTTCCCTCTGCGGCTCTGCGTGAAATGCGGTTCCTGTGTGCACAAGGGATTCTCAGCTTTGGTATCAGGACGGGACGCGGAAGTGGAACAGCCTTCCGCCCACCGGTCAGAGCTCATCCCACACCGGGTATCTCTCGCCGAATCTCCACCTCCTGCGCCGGCGCTTGCCCGTGCCGGACCCGTCGGCGAAGGCCGACATCACGTGTTCGGTGCCGCGATTTCAATCGCCGGGGAGGGGTGCCCGCCACGGATCGCGATCCACTCGCACACGGAGAACCGCCGGCCCCGTGCAGGATCGCCCTTTTCGCCACGTCCTGCGGCACGTCACCCCACCCGGCGGACGCGGAAAGCCGCCGCACTTGCGGCACACTTTTAGCGCCTGATAAAATCAACAGCAACGAAGAGGTTCCGCGCGGGCGTGGCTCCGCGGGACGTCGTTCCTTCGCGTGCTCCGGCGTATGCCGTCGGCGAGACCCTCCCGGTTCTCGCGCTGGCGGCGGCATTCCGATTCCGCCTCGCTTCGCGGCAAAGGTGTGCAGGTGCCGGCAGCAGCGTGCCGCATGATTTCGATGGCCGGCGACCTCACGCACGGCCGTCTCGTCCGCCCGTGTCCGCGGGCGGCACCACCACCCCTCCCGGGAGGATGCCATGCGCAGCAAGCTCAAGCTGGACCTGGAGCACCTGACCGTCGACACGTTCGAGACGACCGAGGCCCAGAAGCCGCGGGGCACGGTGTTCGGCGAGCAGTGCACCTGCCACACCCAGTGCACCTGCCCGGGCTGCCCCACCTGCGACGCGTCGTGTAACGGCACCTGCGGCGGCTCCTGCTACGGCACCTGCGAGGCGACGTGCAACACCTGCGCGGCCTCGTGCTACGGCAGCTGCGACGGGTACTGCACCCAGTGGGATGCCACCTGCCGCAACATCGGCACGTGCGACGGCAACTACTACGGCAATTGCCCCATCGTCCCCTGATGCACGACGGAAGGGCGGAGGGGCCGCGCCGCGGCTCCTCCGCCCTTCCGGATCTCCCCACCTGCCCCATCCGCCCCGCCCGCTCCCGGAATCCCCATCTTCCGCCGAGTCCGGTTGCTACCGCCCGGGTGGAGCCACGGAGCTCGCGGACGCGCGCAGCCAGTCCTCCCAGCGCACGGTCCCCCGCTCGCCGCCGGTCCGCAGCGTGTTGCGGCCCTCGCGGAACGCGGCCGCCACCCCGCCGGGGAGCGGCAGGGGGACGACGGGTTTGCGGATGCCGCGCGCCGCCTTCCACGCCCGCGCCATCTTGCCCAGGGTGAGCACCTCCGGCCCGCCGAAGTCCGTCAGCCGCCCGCCCGGCCCGGCCTGCGCCGCGCGGACGTACCGGTCCGCCGCCTCCCCCGTGTCCACGGGCTGAAAGCGGAACCCGGACGGTAGCGGCAGCACGAGCGGCACCCGCGCGAACCCGGCGATCATCGACTCCACGAAGGCGTGGAACTGCGTGGCGCGGAGGATGGAGTGCGGCACCCCGCTCTCTGCCACGATGCGCTCCGCCGCCAGCTTGGCGCGGTAGTAGGCGAACGGGATGTCGTCGATGCCCACGATGGAGACGTAGACCAGGTGCGGCGTGCCGGCCGCGCGCGCGGCGTCCGCAAGGCGGCGGGTGCCCTGCACGTCCACCTCCGCGTGCCGGCGGGGATCGCTCGCGGCGTGGATCACGGCGTCCGCACCGGCCAGCGCCTCGCGCACGCCCTGGCCCGTGCCCAGGTCCATCCGCGCCCACTCGCGCCCGGCCGGTACGTCCCCCGGCCGCGCGGACCGGCTGGCGATGCGCACCGTGTGCCCGGCCGCCTCCGCCGCGCGCACCAGCTCGCGCCCCAGTCCGCCCGTGCCGCCCGTCAGCAGGATTCTCATCTCGCCTCGTCGCTTCCATTCATCACGGATTTGGGTGCAGCGCGCGGTCGGAGCCCGGCCTGCGCGGCAACAAGATGCGGAACGCGAGGCCAGGAATCCAGCGCCAGGATGATGCGGGACGCGTCACGGAATCCCTGCTCCGCGCGTTCATTCGCGACGGTTGCCCTTTCGCCGCGGGACACACCATGTTGATGGGATGCGGACGCCGCCGCGCCGCCCGCACCCGCTCCCGCATTCATCCGCTCCCCCCTCCACACCCGCCGCCGATGATGACGATGCGTTCCGCGTTCCGGGCCATGCGTTTTCCGCTCCTCGCCGCGACGCTGATGTGCGCGTCCGCCGCGTGCGACTCCCTGGTCGAGCTGAGCGGCGGCTACACGGGCCCCCCGCCGGCCACGGACCCGCTGGCGGCCGAGGCCGTGCGCATCGCCGAGATCCGTGAGATGAGCGGCGGGCAAGTCGAGCTCCTGCTGGACCGTACGCGCTTCGTGGAGGCACGCGATCCACACAACGTGAACCGCGTGGTCAAGGCGCGGCCGACGGCCGAAACGCAGGCGGCCGTGGCCGCGCTGGGGCTGCGGGAGGGCGAGCGCGTCGTCATCACCACGGAGTACAGCCACATGGACGAGACGGGCGGGGAGATGGACGTGCCCAACTGGCCGGGCCACAGTGCCATGGAGTATCCCGTCAGCGCGCACCGCATCGTCTCCCTCGCCCGGGCGCCGTAGCACCAGCGGATTTTTCGCGGAAACGACGAGGCCCCGCCGCACATTGCGCCGGGGCCTCATCTGCATCCTTTCGCCATCGGATGCATTACAATCACGTTTTTATACAACCGTGATTGTAGTTCGAATCCATCTTCTCGACCGGGCTCCGCCCTCCGCCGGGAAAACCCCGGCGAAACCCCGCCACCGCCCCCGGCACCCGCCCGTGCCAGACCTGTCGGCGAAGGCCGACATCACGTTTTCGGTGCCGCGATTTCAACCCGGATCCTGCGTGGAAAAAGCGAGCACCGCTTGGAAGTAGTAGAATGTGAGTCACTTCCGCCAAGAAGCAGACCACACTCTCCTTCACCCAAACGGTGCTCGCATGAAAGCTATCTCGCCTCGGCCTCACGTTCAAG
>DATING010001578.1:0-6580 GCA_035474555.1 Longimicrobium sp.
TCACCCGTACGTGCTGGAAAAGGCCCGCGAGGCCCTGTTCCGCTACGGCACCGGCAACACGGGCAGCCGCTTTCTCAACGGCACCCTGGACCTGCACGAGCAGCTGGAGAGCCGCCTGGCGTCGCTCATGGGCGCCGAGTCCGCGCTCGTCTTCAGCACGGGGTACCAGACCAACCTGGGCATCCTGAGCGGGCTGGTGACGCGCGGCGCCGTGGTGGTGCAGGACCGGCTGAACCACGCGTGCCTGCTGGACGGCGCGCAGCTGGCCGCCGGCGACCTGGCCCGCTACCAGCACGGCGACATGGGCGCCCTGCGGCGCGTGCTGGAGCGCCACCGTGACGGCAACGGCATCCTCATCGCCACGGACGGCGTGTTCTCGATGGAAGGCAACATCGTGGACCTGCCCACCATCGTGGACATCAAGGAGGAGTACGGCGCACGGCTGCTGGTGGACGACGCGCACTCGGTGGGCGTGCTGGGGCCCAACGGCGGCGGCACGGCCGAGCACTTTGGCCTGCAGGACCGCGTGGACCTGACGATGATCACCTTCTCCAAGTCGTTCGCGTCCATCGGCGGCGCGGTGGCGGGGCCGGAAGACGTCATCCACTACCTCAAGCACCACTCGCGCCCCCTCATCTTCAGCGCCAGCATGCCCGGCTCGGCCGTGGCCACGGTGCTGGCGTGCCTGGACGTGATGGAGCAGGAGCCGCAGCGCCGCAAGCAGCTGTGGGAGAACGCGGACTACCTGCGCGGCGGGCTGAACGCCCTGGGGTTCGATACGGCGGAGTCGGTCACGCCCATCATCCCCGTGGCGTCGGGCAACATGGAAAAGACGTTCATCTTCTGGCGGGCGCTCTTCGACGCGGGGATCTTCACCAACCCCGTGCTGCCGCCGGCCGTGCCTGAGAACGCCTGCCGCCTGCGCACGTCGGTGATGGCCACGCACACGCGCGAGCAGCTGGACCGGGTGCTGGACGCGTTCAGCCGCGTGGGCCGGCAGCTGGGCATCCTGGGGGGCGCCGCGTGAGCTCGTCGGCGCCCGCCGTTGCGCGTGCCGCAGCGGGCGTGACCATTCGCGAGATTCCCCGCGGCGCGTCGATGAAGCCCTTCATCGACCTGTCGTGGACGGTGAACGCGGCCGATCCGCAGTGGGTGCCGCCCCTGCGGATGGCCCTGGAGCCGGTCCTGGACCGCAACAAGCATCCGTTCCACCAGCACGCCGAAGTCGCCTACTTCCTGGCCGAGCGCGGGGGAGCGGTGGCCGGGCGCATTGCCGCCGTCGTAAACCACCAGTACAACCAGCACCACGCGCCGGACCGCACGGGCTTCTTCGGGTTCTTTGAATCCGTGGACGATCCCGCCGTGGCCGCCGCCCTGCTGGACGCCGCGTCGGCGTGGCTGCGCGCGCGGGGGATGGAGACGATGCGCGGGCCGTTCAACTTCTCCACCAACGACGAGTTCAGCTCGCCCGGCGTGCTCATCCACGGGTTCGACCGGCCGCCGTCCGTGATGATGTCGCACAATCCGCCGTACTATGGGCGGCTGATGGACGCGGCGGGGATGGCCAAGAGCAAGGACCTGGTGGCGTACTGGATCCCGGACCGCATCCCCGAACGGCTGCGCAACGCCATGGCGCGGCTGGGGCAGCGGGCGGGCGTGACCATCCGGTCCGTGCGGATGAAGGACCTGAAGCAGGAGGTCGCGAAGGTCCAGGAGGTGTACAACGCCGCGTGGAGCCAGAACTGGGGCTTCGTGCCCATGACGGAGGCGGAGTTCCACCACATGGCCAAGGAGCTGCGGCCCGTGGTGGAGCCGGACTTCGTGCTGCTGGCGGAAAAGGCGGATGGCGAGCCCATCGGGTTCCTGCTGGCGCTGCCGGACCTGAACCGCGCCTTCAAGCACCTCCCCGACGGCCGGCTGTTCCCCTTCGGCATCTTCAAGTTCCTCTGGCAGCAGCGCCGCATCCGCGCGGCGCGCATCCTCACGCTGGGGCTGAAGCCCGGCTACCAGCACCTGGGGCTGGGCGCCGCCATGTACACGCGGCTGCTGGAGATCGGCATCTCCAAGGGGTACACGGGCGCGGAAGGCTCGTGGATCCTGGAAGACAACCACGAGATGTGCACGGCGCTGGAAAAGCTGGGCGCGGACCAGTACAAGCGCTACCGCGTCTACGAGCGCCCGGTCTGAGGAAGCGGGATTCTCGGGATCAGGATTTCTTGGGATCAGGATTCCCTGGATCAGGATGATGCGAAGCCCTTCGCCGGATGGCGGGGGGCTTTGTCGTTGGGGGTTTTGTCGTTGGGGGCAGATGAGGGCCGGGGCAGAGAATTGGGGCACCCGTCGGGCAGAGCGAATGAATTCGCCGCAACGAACACACGAAGTCCGCCTGCGCGGACTGTCCGTCACGGGACAGTGCCACGCCGGCACGGCGTCCGTGCCGGGATGAAGTTCTCCCCCTCCTGCCCGCGGAGCGGGGGAGGGGGCCGGGGGGAGGGGGCTCCCGGCCGGTGCAGGCAGCCCGCCATCCGGCACGGTCCATCTCACCTCCCCCAGGGGTTTTTGGGGGAGGTCGCGAGGAACGAGCGGGTGGGGGCGTCCGGCGGGAGGTCCGCCATTGGGCCGGAGCCCGGCCGGGGCAGAGCGATTAAATTCGCGGCTACAACTTCACACTGTCGGCCTCCGCCGACACTACTGATCGGCCCGGCAGCGTTCCGCGCCGGTGGCGTGGCACTGGCCCGTGACGGACAGTCCGCGCAGGCGGACTTCGTGTAGTCGTTGCGGCGAATTCATTCGCTCTGCCGACGGTCGCTGGATCCTCCATCCACCCTCCTCCTCCCCTGTCCGTCCCCCGCGTCCTATCATCCTGCCTGGCGGATTCGTATCCATCCTCCCGAGTGTAGAGGCCGCGCCGCGCGCTCCGACTACGGGTTGCGGGGAGCATGACGGCTGCCCGCGCGGATGACCGCCATCGTAAAGGAGAACGAGCGATGAAGTACTTGCTGATGATGAACGTGCCGGCGGGAACGGGCGAGTACGAGCACGTCCAGTGGAGTCCCGCGGACTGGGAGGCGCACCTGGACTACTGGCGCCGGCTGAACCGCGAGCTTGCCGAGGCGGGCGAGCTGGTGGAGATCCAGGCGCTGTTCCCTCCCCGCGAGGCCAAGCTCGTCCGCGCGGGCAGGAACGGCGCGCCACGCACGGACGGGCCGTTCCCGGAATCCAAGGAGTTCCTCGCCGGCTTCTGGGTCGTGGAGACGGATTCGCCGGAGCGGGCGTACGCCATCGCCGCGCACGCGTCGGCGGTGCCGGGGCCGGGCGGCGTGCCCATGAACATGCCCATCGAGGTGCGGGGGGTGATGCAGACGTGCACGCCCTCGCAGGACGTGTGATCGCGGACGGAGCGGATGCGGGACGGCTTGCGCGGGCCGCGGTACTCTGTTCAACTGGGAGCACGCGGCGGGCACCCGCTCCCGTGCATCCCCAGCCTCCCCGCGGATGAACCCCACGTTCGAGTCACCCGAGATCGCCGTCCTCTACGAGTTCCCCGGCACCCCCTGCCGCGTCGCCGCCCTTGCTCGCGAGGGGGACGACGCGTACGCCGTGGTGGACGTGGGCGCGGAGGGGCAGCCGTACCTGTACGGCATCAGCCTGACGCGCCGCGACGGCGGCTGGGAAGCGCGGACGAGCGGCAACGGGCCCGGCTGGACGCTCACGGACCCGGAGCGCGACCTGGGCACGGCGACGGAGTGGGGCGAGGCGCCGGCGGGCGCGGTCCGCCTGCGCGCCACGTTCGGTGGCGAGACGCGGGAGGTGCCCGTGGCCGGCGGCGTCTACCTGGCCGCGTGGTGGCGGGTGCCGGCGGATGGATCCGTGCGCGTGGATGCCTTCCAGGTCCAGGGACGCTGGATTCCCGCGCCCCCGGAGCAGCGGCCGGGCGCCCGTCCGCATCCCTCGAAGCCGCGCCCGTCACGCTGAGCGCCGGGGCATGTAGAGAACGCGGCCCCGGCTCCGACTACGGGGTGCAGGCGCCGAACGGCACGCCCGGAACGAGCGAAAGGCCCACCCACCCGGACAGGAGAACGACCCATGAAGTACATGCTGATGATGCACGCGCCCCGCGGCAACGGGGAGTACCAGGTGAGCGACTGGTCACCGGACGACCTCAAGGCGCACATCGGCTTCATGCACCAGCTCAACCACGATCTCACCGCGTCCGGCGAGTGGGTGGACGGGCAGGGGCTCACGGCGCCTGGCGAGGCCCGGCTCGTGCGCGCGGGCAGCGACGGCGCGCCGGTGACGGACGGGCCGTTCCCCGAGGCCAAGGAGTTCCTGGCCGGCTTCTGGATCGTGGAGGTGGATTCGCCGGAGCGCGCTTACGAGATCGCCGCGAAGGCGTCCGCCGCGCCCGGGCCCGGCGGTGCGCCGCTGAACATGCCCATCGAGGTGCGCCAGGTGGGGAGCGCTCCGCCCGTCGACGCGTGACGGCTCCGTCCGTGGAAACCGCCGTCGGGCACCTGCTGCGCGAGCTGGCGCCGCAGGTGCTGGGCGCGGTGGCGCGGCGGCACGGCGACTTCGACGCGGCGGAAGACGCGGTGCAGGAGGCGCTGGTCGCGGCGGCGATGCAGTGGCCCAGGGACGGCATCCCCACCAATCCGCACGGCTGGCTGTACCACGTGGCCCTGCGCCGCATCACGGACCACCTGCGCAGCGAGATGGCGCGCCGCCGCCGCGAGGACGCCGTGGCCACGCAGGTGTGGGCGGAGTGGGCGTTCGTCCCCCCGCCGGAGGTGGACATCGGCGTGGAGGGAGACGACACCCTCGTGCTGCTGTTCATGTGCTGCCATCCCGCCCTCACCCCCGCGTCGGCCATCGCGCTCACGCTGCGCGCCGTGGGCGGCCTGACCACGGCGGAGATCGCCCGCGCCTTCCTGGTGCCCGAGGCCACCATGGCGCAGCGGATCAGCCGCGCCAAGGCGACCATCAAGTCGTCCGGGACGGGATTTTCCATGCCGGACGGGGCGGAGCGCGCGGAGCGGTTGAGCGCCGTGCTGCACGTGCTGTATCTCATCTTCAACGAGGGATACGCCAGCAGCAGCGGGCCCCAGCTGCAGCGCACGGACCTGTCCAACGAGGCTATCCGCCTGGCCCGCACGCTCCACGCGCTGCTCCCCGACGACGCGGAGGTCACGGGGCTGCTGGCGCTGATGCTGCTGACGGATGCGCGCCGCGCCGCGCGCACGGGTCCCGCCGGCGAGCTGATCCCCCTGGACGAGCAGGACCGCACGCTGTGGGACCGGGCGCTGATCGCGGAGGGGGTGGAGCTGGTGTCGGATGCGCTCTCGCGGGGAAGCGTCGGCCCGTACCCGTTGCAGGCCGCCATCGCCGCCGTGCACGACGAGGCCGCGCGCGCGGAGGACACGGACTGGCCGCAGATCCTGGCGCTGTACAGCGTGCTGGAGCGGATGTCCGACAACCCGATGGTGTCGCTGAACCGGGCGATCGCCGCGGCCATGGTGGAGGGGCCGAAGGCGGGATTGGCGCTGCTGGAGCCGCTGGACGCGCGGCTGGGCGGCCACTACCGGCTGGATGCCGTCCGCGCGCACCTGCACGAGCGCGCAGGGGATGCGGAGCGTGCCATCGTCCACTACCGCGCGGCGGCGGAGCGGACGGCCAGCATCCCGGAGCGCGACTACCTCACCCTCAAGGCCGCCCGGCTCGCGGCCTCACGGGCGGAAGCGGCAGAGGAGCGCGTGCCCTAGAGCCCGCGCTCCCTCGTCCGGCGAGTGGAAGGCCCAACGCGGCGCCGGCTGCCGTTCGTCTAGAAGGACCGTGACCGCAGCAGGCGCCAGTTGCCCTTGATGCTCAGCACGGGCCCCCGCCTTTCTCCCACCATCGGCGCCACCAAGTTTACGGAGACGCTCGCCGTAGACGTCACCGGCACGTTGAGCGATGCCCTGAAATTGATGGACCCCTTTTCCTCGTCATCCGCTGCGCCTGTTGTCTGTAAGCGACCGTCCACCCCTCCCACAAGGGTGAGCCGCTGGTAGTCGTAGAACCGGATCGCCTCAAAGGCCACGCCGGCTTCTACCGCAAAGTTGGCATTCTCGCCATCTTGATCCTCGTCCTCATCATCCGTATCCCAGTAGCGCGCTCCCCCATGGGCGCGCAGGCCGGTGGACGTCTGGGTGTTCCGTACGGAGCGCGCCCCCCAACCCAGCCCCGCAAAGATCGAGGTGCCGGGAACCGTGTCGACCCCGGCAAGCGACAAGTCTCCGAAATCTGCCCGCAGGTCAAGCCCGAAGTACCTGGAATCGGCTTCGATGCGCGCGGCCTGGATCGCCTCCTGCAACCCTGTGATGGCCGCGGGATCGTCGGGATCGGGGGCGCCTCCGCACGCCTTTGTAATCTCGGCCCTCGTGTCGGCGTCAAGGGCCTTCGCCGCAGCCAGGGCCCCGAGGCATGTCTTCAAGGCGTCGTCCGATGGCGCTGCCCTCAGCAGGCGCTGGATCTGGACGTTCTGTGTGTGCAGCCCGGACAGGAATCGGTTGTACGCTTCAACTGCGGCTTGGTGCACTGCACC
>DATING010001579.1:0-5919 GCA_035474555.1 Longimicrobium sp.
GGCGTGGTTCGTGGGATTGATGACGGTGAGGTCTGCCATGGATGGTTCTCGGTTCATTGAAGGTGTGTGGCCGGCCAACGTGGGAGCGTGCTAGGTACGGAGGTCCGCCCGCGGAATAAAACCTTGCTCCTAAAATCGGCCTATAAGGAGCTACCCTGGTGCGGCGACGATAATCCCTGTCAGCCTGCGGCGCAAGAGTTTTACGCGTTCCGCGAACGTGGCGGGAGGGCGAGGCCGGATTACTGCTCCGACAGCCACTGCAGCGCGGGCTCGCGGGTAGAAAAGGCGGTGAAGCGGCGCTTGCTGAACAGGCTGGCGACGTTCAGCGCCACGCGGTGCACGGCCGTGGGCACCACCACGGCGGCCACGCCCACGTAGGGAACATTGTGCGAAGCCAGGTCCTTGAGCGCGTCCAGGATGCGGGCGTCGTAGCGGCTGCCGGTGGCATCGCTGCACACGCGCAGGCTGCCGTCCGGCTTCTGCTGGGCGAACCAGGCCTTGGCGGCGGCGATCCGGTTCACCCCCACCTCGGGGTCGGTGACGTTCGTCAGGTCCAGCAGCACGATCTCGCGGCCGTTGCGGCGGATCTTCTGGATGGGAGCTTCCATGAATCGATGTCGATCAGCAGGGACCGCGAAAGAGATGGCCGGCATCTCGGAGAGCGGCGGGAAGAGTAGGGGAAGTGCCCGCTCGTCACAAGCGCCCCCAGCAGTTTGCGCGATGGGACGTCGTGTCTTGCCCGCTCGGGCATCCCGGAATGCCGGCCCGCACGGAATCGCTCCGGCCGTACGTTGCCGGAAAGGGGCGGGTAGGGGACATCGGGTCCGCACCGCCCACACGCCCGGAATCCACCCGTTGCTGATCTGGTGTTTACGCGGTTAAACTTCCTCCTCGCCGCATCCGCCCGTCCCTCCCGCCGTTCCTCATCAAACTCGATCCCCATGCGCGTCCGTCCGGTTCTCCGCCCTGCCGAGGTGCAGGCGGCGGGTCGTCCCTCGCGATGTGGATGGGATGCGGAGCGGGGATGCGGTCGATGAACCGTGACCGACGGGCGATGGGGATGGGATGCGGGCGACGGGTGTGCGCACAATGCAGTCTTCTCTCCGCCGGATAGCGACGTCCGGGGAGATGACGTCCGGGAAGAATCGGGGATCGCGAGATGGGAGCGGCGTCCCGGCCGGAGCGAATGAATTCGCCGCTGGAAATTCGCGAAGTCCGCCTGCGCGGACTGCACGGGAGAGAGCCGTCGCGCGGGCGGATCGGCGGATCGGGATGGCCGCGACCGGCGGCGCGCGGACAAGGGACGAGGGAGGCGGCGTGCGGTGCCTGACCATGGAAGAGTCCAGGCTGTGGCGAAAGGAGCACGTGAGCCGGCGCTCGTGGAAGCGCCAGGTCACGTACGTCACGCCATACCCGCTGGAGTGGTTCACCGAGGCGCTCGCGCGGCACTTCGCGCCCTTCACCCAGGCCATCCTGGTCGTGGACCAGGTCATCTTCGACGTGCCCAGGGAGCTCACGGCGGCGCGCCTGGCCGCCGGGGAGACGAGGACCGTCTACACGGTGCCCGGGCACGTCATCGGCGGGGACGAGCGAGAGCTGAGCCGCATGCTGTACCACATGTACGGCTTCGACTTCCGCGTGCTGTTCGCGCCGTCGGACCACGCCCTGCGCGCCGACCACGACGGGTTCACCACCGTGTTCTCCATGTCCACGGGGTGGATGGCCGAGCTCAAGAAGGCCATGCGGGAGCGCGGCGTGGAGAGGATCGCCGCAGACCGCTGGACCGCCGATCCGCCCTGACCCGGCCGCCGGCGGCATCGCCCGGACGGAGCGGGATGGGATGCATCGGCCCGGTCGCGGAGGGGGCGCCGTGATCGCGCCGGGAGGACCGGGCGCGGCCTCGGCACCGCTGGCGGAAGGCGCGGCCGGTCGCGTAGTTTGACCTCCACGTCGCGAAACTGGCGCACCCGGAGGGTCCCCGCTGCGTCGTGACGCGCGGGCCGCCGCCGCGCCGCCCCGCGCCCGCCGGACACCGCGTCCGGCCGCACACCACCGTTCCGCCACCCGTGCATGAGCAAGCGGCCGATCCGGCTGGGAGAGATGCTGGTCCAGATGGGGCGCGTGACCGCCGACGAGGTGGAGCGCGCCCTTGCGCACCAGCACGCGCACGGCGGCTACATGGGCGACGCGCTCGTGGCCCTGGGCATCCTCACCCCCGAGGAGCTGGGGTGGGGGCTGGCCAACCAGCACGACATCCCCTTCGTGCACCTGCGGCCGGAGAACATCGACCACGACCTGGCCCTGCGCGTGCCGGCGGCGTGGGCCAGCGAGCACAACATGCTCCCCGTGCTGTGGATCGAGGGGCGCGTCACCGTGGTGATGCACGACGTCGCCGGGCTGGAGATGATGGAGGAGGTGCGGCACCTGACCGGCGCCACGGACGTGGTGCCGGCGCTCACCTCGCTGGAAGCCATCGCGGAGCTGATCGAGGCCGTGCACGGCCCCGCGGCCCGTGCGGGCGAGGCCGCGGAGACGGAGCCGGCGGACGGTCCCGACGGGGAGATCGGGCTGGAGGCGCTGATGGCGGAGGCGCTGGAGCGCGGCGCCACGGCGTTCGGCATCTCCGCCCGGCCGGGGCGCGCGGTGGGATGGTACCACACGGGCCGCGTCGTGGCCTGTGCCCTGGCGCCGGAGTGGCGCGCCGAGCTGCATCGCCTCGTTGCGCCGGCGACGGATCCCGATGGCACGGGGCGGTGGAGCGCGACGGCGCGGATGGGGGGAGAGCTGCGGATGCTGGAGTGCCACGCCATCTCCCGCGGCGAGGCGCTGGAGTGGGCCGCCGTCCCCGGCGCGCGGCTCGCGGCCGACCCGGACCGCGTGCACGTGGATCCCGCGCTGGTGCAGCGGGCGCGGGACGCGCGGCGCAACGGCGGGATGGCGGCGCGCATCGCGTGCGACCCGGGTGAGGACGCGGCCTCGGAGGCCCTGCTGGCGCTGCTCCCCGCGCTGCTGCTGGGGGAGGGCGTGCGCGCCCTGCACCTGGCGCAGGGCGCTGGCGCGGCCCCGCCGGGGACGCTGCGGGTCCCCGTCGCCGGTCCGCTCGCCGGCACGGCGGCCGGGCTGGCGCCGTTCTTTCCCGACGCCGTGACCGTGCGCGTGGATGCGCTCGGCGATGGCGACCTGGCCGCGCTTCGCCGGTTGGCGCCGTTCGTGGCCGTGCTCGCGTCCGCCCCCGGGCAGGACCCTGATTTGTTCGATTGCGTGGTGCGGCTCCGCCTGGACGAGGGCGGGCCGGCCTGGATTCTCGCCGGCCCCGACTGATGCCCAAGATCGACCAGTTCCTCAACCTCCTCGTGCAGCACGGCGGGTCCGACCTCCACCTGAGCTGTGGCGGGCCGCCCGTGCTGCGCGTGCACGGCCACCTGCAAAAGGTGGCGTTCCGCGACCTGGTGGAATCGGACCTGAACCTGCTGATGAGCGAGATCGTCACGCCCGTCCAGCTGGAGCGGTACCGCGCCACGCACGACCTGGACTTTGCCTACGAGATCCCGGGGACGGCCCGCTTTCGCGGCAACTGGTTCCGCCAGCACCGCGGGCCGGGGGCGGTGTTCCGCATCATCCCCTCCAAGATCCCCTCGGCAGAGGAGATCGGGCTCCCCGACGTGATCCGCAAGTTCACGGAGCTCAACAAGGGCCTCGTGCTGGTGACGGGCCCCACGGGATCGGGCAAGTCGACCACGCTCGCGGCCATGATCGACCTGATCAACCAGACGCGGCCGGAGCACATCCTCACCATCGAGGATCCCATCGAGTTCGTCCACACCAACAAGAAGGCGCTGGTGAACCAGCGCGAGGTGGGGCCGCACACGGAAAGCTTTGCCACGGCGCTCAAGGCGGCCCTGCGCGAGGACCCGGACGTGATCCTGGTGGGCGAGATGCGCGACCGAGAGACCATCGCCCTGGCGCTGACGGCGGCCGAGACGGGGCACCTGGTGTTCGGCACGCTGCACACCAACAGCGCGCACAAGACGGTGGACCGCATCATCGACACCTTTCCCGGCGACCTGCAGCACCAGGTGCGCGCCATGCTCTCCGAGAGCCTGCGCGGCGTGGTCGCCCAGCAGCTGCTGCGCAAAAAGGGCGGGGCGGGGCGAGTGGCGGCGCACGAGATCATGGTGGGCACGGCGGCCGTGTCCAACCTGATCCGCGAGGGCAAGACGTACCAGATCCCCTCCATCATCCAGACGGGCAAGAAGGATGGGATGGTGCAGATGGACCAGTCCATCCTGGCGCACCTGATGGCGGGCTTGGTGGATGGCAAGGAGGCCTACGCTAAGGCGCTCGACAAGTCCCTCTTCCAGCAGTACGCCGGCTGACCGGATCCGGGGCTCCGCACGGAGCCCCGGTCCGGCATCTTGGGTTCATCGCTCCGTCCGTTCGGCCGTGCGGACCGGGTCAGGCTTGCCCGGCCCGCCGCGCTTCCGCGGCCTCCTTCCTTTTCTGGTTCCCCGATGCACGACCGCCTTTTCCGCATCCGCCTCCGTGGCGGGATCTTCGCCCTGGGATGCCTGGCGCTCCTTGCCCTGGGCGCCTGCAAGGACTCCACGGGCTCCGGTCCGGCCCCCGCGCCGGTCGTGTCGTCGCTCTCCCAGCCCGAGGCCGAGGCGGGGAGCGCGGGGTTCACGCTCACGGTCACCGGGTCCGGCTTTCAGCAGCGGAGCGTGGTCCGCTGGGACACCGCCGCGCTTGCGACCACGTACGTGAACGCCACCACCCTCACGGCTGGCGTCTCCGCCGCGCGGCTGCAGGAAGGCGGCATCGTGGGCGTCACGGTGAGCACGCCGGCGCCGGGCGGGGGCACCTCCGCCGTGCTGCCCTTCACCGTCCGCTTTCCCGTCCCCGCGCTCACGGGGCTGGCGACGGACACCGCGCGCGCGGGCCGCGCCCCCGCGCCCGTGGTGGTGACGGGGACGGGGTTCACGCCGGGCACCGTCGTCCTCTGGAGCGGCGCGGCGCGCCCCACGACGTACGTGAGCGCCACGCAGCTGTCCTTCGTGCCCGACGTCGCCGCCCCCGGGGCCCGGCAGGTGACCGTACGGAACCCGGCGCCGGGGGGCGGCACCTCCGCGGGGCTCCCCTTTACCGTATACAATCCCGTTCCCGCCATCACGCTGCTGCCCAGCCGCGGTGGCGCCGCCGGGGCTCCCGGCTACGCCCTGACGATCCACGGGACGGACTTCGTCCCGGGCGCCGTGGCGACCTGGAACGGGGCGGACCGGCCCACGACGTACGTGGGCCCCACGCGGGTGGAGGTGTCGCTTTCCGCCGCGGATCTGGCCGCGCCGGGGACGTCGGGCCTGCGTGTGCGGAACCCGGATCCGGGGAGCGCCGTCTCCGCGTCCGTGCCGTTCACCGTCCGCGCCCTGGGCGCCGCCACGGCCACCATCACCCGCGTGCCCCTGGAAGGGGTCCGCGACCTGGTGTGGGACCCGGGCACGGCGCGGCTGTACGCGGCCGTCACCGCCGGCGACCGCGCCGACCAGGTCGTGGCGGTGGACCCCGCGGCGGGTGCCGTGACGGCGGGCGTGCCGGTGGGGGCCTATCCGAGGCTGCTGGCCCGCTCGGACGACGGCCAGTTCCTGTACGTGGCGCTGCGGGACGGGCAGAGCTACCGCCGCATCACCCTCGCCTCGCTGACCGTGGGCCCGGCGTGGCCCCTGGGCACGAGCGCGCAGCCCCTGTATCCGGCGGACATGGAGGCGGTGCCGGGGCAGCCGAACGCCGTGGCCATCTCGCGCGGGGGGGCGGGCGTCGCCATCTACGACGCGGGTGTGGCGCGTCCCCTCGTCACGGAGTCCGGTTCGGAGGTACGCAGCATGGTGTTCCTGGATTCGCCCGGAACGCTGTACGGGTTCAACT
>DATING010001580.1:0-3586 GCA_035474555.1 Longimicrobium sp.
CGAGATGAGCGTCCGCACGGCCTCGGGCACCAGGTGCAGCGAGTCCAGCAGCGCCGATCCCAGGTAGATGTGCGTGGCCGGGCCCCAGGCCCACGCGGGGTCCGGGAGCAGCACCACGGCCAGCAGCGCCACGCAGGCGGCGAACAGCACGGGGGGCCTCCTCAGCCGTCCGTCTCCGCATCGACGGCCGGCGGCGCGCCGCGGCCCTGCTCCTGCGCCAGCTCGCGCAGCTCCGCGCGCGCCTCGTCCAAAATGCGCGTCACCTCGCCCCGGAACTCCGCCAGCAGCTCGCGCCCGGCATCGATCACCTCGTCCGTGCTGGTGCCGCTGGCAACGGACGTACGGGCTGCCATCCGCGCCGCCTTGCGGGTGCGGGACGCGCTCTTGCCCAGCTTGCGGACGTGCGGCTTGAGCCGCTTTTGCAGCTGCTTGCGGGGGTTGGGCTTGTCCGGGCGCAGCAGCAGCGCAGCGCCGATCCCCAGCACCGCGCCGATGCCGAAGGCGGCGAGAAAGTCGTTCGTGTCCTGTCGGGCCATCGTCGGTTTCCGGGGTCCCGGGTGCGGTTCGCGTCAATCCAGGATGGTGCGCCGGCGGGGCGGAACGACGCGGATCTCCACCCCGTCCTCGTCGTCCATCCCGTCATCGTCCATCAGCTCGTCCAGCTCCCCCTCGTACGCCTCGTCCCCGCCGCGCCGCCGGGCCAGGCGGCGCAGCGCCTCCGTCCCTACCTGCACGCCCCGGACCGTGGACGCGGCGCGCACAAACGCCTCCTCCGCCTCGCGCTGCGCCACGCCGATCAGGGCGTTGACCTCGGCCAGCCGCTCCTCGGCCGCGTCCGTGGCCCGGCGCACCTTGAGGTTGGTGTCGCTGACGGTGGCGCTCAGCTCCTCCACGTTCACCCGCAGCCGGTCCGTGAGCGCCTTGGCGTTGTCGCTCATGGCGGTCAGGTTCTGGATGGCGGGATGGACGTCCGTCCGCATCCGCTTCATCATCCGCCACGCCTTGAGCGCGCCGAAGATGACGGCCAGCCCCACGGCGATGATGGACAGGGCGATGACGATGGTCGCCACGTCGGCGATCACGTCCACCACGCGCTCGAAGCTGGAGGGCGCGTAGGCCTGGATGAGGAGCAGCGGTGCGTGCGTCACGGTCTCGGCTTCCAAAACGGGTTCTTCATTCCATCAGGTCGATGCACAGCGTCCGCCCGCCCAGCTTGGGGACGATGCGCGGATTCCTGCGCGACGCGCTCCCGGCGGCCAGCATCGCCCGGACGCGCTCGGCGGCCTCGCGCGGCAGGCGGTCCAGCGCCGCGCGGTCGCGCCCGTCGATCCATCCGCGCAGCGCCGCGTCCAGAGCCTCCATGCCCCCCGCCGCCTCCGCCACGGCCACAACGTGCGGCGGGAGCGGTCCGCTACCGGCAAGCGCCAGGGCGTCCGTCATCCACAGGTCACCGAGCGGGAGGAGCGGCTCCGGGGGCAATTCGCCGCGCAGGAGCAGGGCCGTCTTGCTGGCGGGATGGGCGAGGAGGACGTCGTCCATCAGCCGAGCGCGCATCCGGCGGACTTCTTCGGCCACACGCCAATCGGCGACGCGATCTCCGTCTGGCAGGAACGGTTCCACGCCGTACTGGTCGCCCGTCACACAGACGACCGCGTCCTTGCCGAGAGTGCGCGCTAGCAGCCAGCCCGCGAGCCTGGCCTCCCATCCGCCGTCGTCCAGCAGGGCGATGCGCCGCACCCCGCGGTCCGCCAGCGCCTGCCGCGCCACCGCGCCGATGATCTCCGCGATGCGCGCTTCCGCCGGGTGCGTCATCGCCCGTCCCGCCCGTCCAGGATGCGCGCCAGCTCGCGGGCGACGAGGCGCGGATCGTCGTCCCGCGCATGGGCGTAGGGACGGCGCGCGGCGGCCACGGCTTCCAGCGACAGTTCCGCGTTGATCCGGTCCTCGCCCAGGTCGTCCGCGCGGGCCAGCACGGCGCCGTCCGGGGCGATGATCATCGAGCCGCCGGCGAAGCAGAGGGAGCCTTCCACGCCCACGCGGTTGGCCAGCGCCACGTAGCAGCCGTAGGCGATGGCGGCCGCGCGGGCCAGGTGCTCCCACGCGTCCCACGAGGCGAAGCGTCCGCCGTGGACGCCGCCGGCCACGGCACCGCGCCCCGCCGCCGCGGACTGCACGATCAGCAGGTGCGCGCCCTGCGCCGCCAGCAGCCACCCCAGCGCGGGATGCCACAGGTCTTCACAGACGAGCAGCCCCGCGCGCCATCCGCCTCCCGCTTTGTACGTCCGCACGGTGTCGCCGCGGCCGAAGTAGCGGCCCTCGTCGAACATGCCGTAGGTGGGCAGGTACACCTTGCGATGCCGGTGCAGCACGCGCCCGCAGCGCAGGTGCAGCATGGCGTTGTAGGGGACGAACGCCGCGTCGCGCTCGATCGTCCCCACGACCACGTCCGGCCCCTGCGCGAGTTCGGGATGCGGCGCGTCCGACTCGGGCATCGCCAGGGCGTGGACGGCGTCGCGCACGTCGTACCCCGTCAGCGACAATTCCGGCGTGACGACGAGGTCGATGCCCTCCGCCGCCGCGTCCTGCTGCGCCCGGGCGATGCGCGCCACGTTCGCATCCACTCCGCACAGTGCCGGCGCGAACTGCTCGATGCGCAGCCGCAGCGTGGGGCCCCATCCGCTCGTCACCCCTCCGTCATCTCCGGCTTGAGGCCCACCACGCGCGTCACGGGGACGGTGAACGCGATGCCGGTGCCGGGCTCGTCCAGGCTGCCGCACACGTCCTGCAGCAGGGCCAGGGCGCGGTCCACCTTGCCGTCGTCCTCGATGACGGCGAACAGCGTCTGGTTGCGGGGCCGCGTGCGGCGCTGCAGGGCGGCCAAGCCGGCGAAGATGGGCACCTCGCTGGCCAGCAGCCGGCCCATCCCCTCGCTGTTCAGCACGGTGGCGCCGGTGATGCCGATCTCCAGGAAGCCGGCGAGCACGTCTTCCAGCTTTTCTTCCTGGTTGATGACGGCGATCAGCAGGTGCACGGGCGGCCTCTCTTCCGGGGGCGTTCGGATTGGGGTCGTGCGGCAATCTTACGCCGCGCGCGGATGCCGTGCAAGCAAGGCGCGGCGCAGATTTCGGGCGATCGGGGGGAGTAACGGCGTTCGTGCAGGAGGGCCGGCATCCGTCGCGCGCCCCCACCCGCTCGATTCCTCGCGACCCCCCCCAATCCTGGGGGAGGTGCTTGTCTCGACCGGGCTCCGTGCCGGCGTGGCAGCCCGCCCGTGACGGACAGTCCGCGCAGGCGGACTTCGTGTGTTCGTTGCGGCGAATTCATTCGCTCTGGCTGGGCTGCCCCCACCCCCGGCCCCCTCGTTCCTCGTGGAGAGGGGGAGAACGGCGTTCGTGCAGGAGGGCCGGCATCCGTCGCGCGCCCCCACCCGCTCGATTCCTCGCGACCTCCCCCAATCCTGGGGGAGGTGCTTGTCTCGGCCAGGCTCCGTGCTGGCGTGGCGGCCCGCCCGCGTCGGACAGTCCGCGCAGGCGGACTTCGTGTGGTCGTTGCGGCGAATTCATTCGCTCTGGCTGGTTTCCGGATC
>DATING010001581.1:0-6873 GCA_035474555.1 Longimicrobium sp.
GCAGGGCGAAGTACGCCAGGTCCATGGGCGCCACGCAGTTGACGCGCACCATCTCGGCCTGGCGCTCCAGCGGCAGCTCGTCGAAGCGGCCCTTGAGCCCGAACCCCGCGTTGTTCACCAGCAGGTGGATGTCGCGGCCGGCGGTGGCGCGCGTCCACGCCTCGGCCGGGGCGCCCGGCTGGGCCAGGTCCGCGTCCACCACGTGGGTCTGCACGCGGTGCTCGGCGCGGAGGTCCTGCGCCAGCGCCTGCAGCCGGTCGCCGGAGCGGGCGCAGAGCACCACGTTCATCCCCCGCTCCGCCAGGGCCCGCGCGAACGCCTCGCCGATGCCCATGGACGCGCCCGTCACCAGCGCCCACCGGCCGCGGTAGTCCAACGGACCCCCCGCGGCCGGGGCCGGGTGCGTGGCGGGTGCCCCGCTGTGTGCTGCCTGGTGCTCGGTCACCCGCCCCACCTCCGTGATGGTTGTCAGGCCGCGTAACCCGCCTGGATGTTCCGGATGGGCTCAGCCACGCTGGGGCCGCCCGTGCAGCGGTCTTCGCACGTGTAGCCCGGGGTGTCGCAGCCGCCGCAGGTGTAGCCCGTGGTGCCGCCGCCGCCCGTGCCGGTGTCGCACTGGCATTCGCTCTCGAACGTCTCGTGTGCGTCTACCGTGCCGCCGGACTTCCGCAGGGCCGGCGTGGTCTCGAACGATTGGACCTGGAGCGTATCCAGGCTCAGGTGCAGCTTGCGCATGACGTCCTCCGGAGAGTGGGTGTGATGGGATGCGGTAACGCTGTACCAGACAGGGAGCGGCGTCAAGGGATAGGCGCCTGCTTCGCGGAATCCGAAGCGAGTCGCGCCGGTCGTGCGGGCGAGGAGATCCTTCGGTCGCGCAGGGCTCCGGCGCGGACAGGATGCCGGGCGGGCGCTCCCTGGATGGAAATGTGGGACCGCGAGGGCGTGGCAGCCTCCGCGCGACGCCCCCTCCGCTCGCCCAGGCTCGCACCTCCCCCCAAAACCTGGGGGAGGTTAATCGATTCGTGCTCCGGGCGAACGGCCCTGCATCCTGCAGGGTGCGCGCAGCGCCGGATGAATCAGGAAGCTATGCCACGGGTATCGAGCGACCGAAGCCCCGCCCGGCGATGCGCGGGCATCGTCCAGGCGGGGCTCATGGCCGTCCAGAGGCGGATTCATCCGCCGGGACGGGCATCCGGTGCCATCGGCGGAAATCCATCCACCGCAATTCCCTGCAGTTGCCCGCTGTCCCCTGTAACCTGTCCCCTGTAACCCCCTGTAACCCGCAGTTTTCACCAGCACGGATCCGTATCGAACAACGCCTCCACCGCCTCGCTGGCGACCGGCCGCGAAAAGTAGAACCCCTGCCCGTACTCGCAGTTCAGCTGCCGCAGCTCGCCCAGCAGCTCGGCCGTCTCGATCCCCTCCGTCACCACGACCACGCCCAGCGCGTGCGCCATGGCCACGATGGTCCGCACGATCTGCAGGCTCCCCGCGTCCGCGCCGCTGACGAACGAGCGGTCGATCTTGAGTGCGTCCAGCGGCAGGCGGTGCAGGTAGCTGAGCGACGAGTACCCCGTGCCGAAGTCGTCCACGTGCAGCGCCACGCCCAGCGCCTTGAGCCGGCGCAGCGTGTCGATCACGGGCGCGGAGTGCTGCAGGATCACGCTCTCCGTGATCTCCAGCTCCAGCGTCCCCTGCCGCACGCCGGTGTCGCGAAGGATGCGGGCGACGCGCTCCACCAGGTCCGTCTGGGTGAACTGCCGCGCGGACAGGTTCACGGCCATGGTCAGCGCCTCGCCGCCGGCACGGTCCTGCCAGCGGCGCAGGGTGCGGCAGGCCTCCTCCAGCACCCACAGCCCCATGGGCAGGATGAGCCCCGTGTCCTCGGCCATGGGGATGAAGTCGTCCGGCTGGATGAGCCCCCGCTCGGGGTGCTGCCAGCGCACCAGGGCCTCGAACCCCGTGATGCGCCCCGTATCCAGCTTCACGATGGGCTGGTAGTGCACGCGCAGCTCGCCGCGCTCCAGGGCCCGGCGCAGGTCCGTCTCCAGGTGCAGCCGGACCATGGCCTCGGCGTGCATGGCGGGATCGAACACCTGGTACTGGCCGTCCGCCGCGTCGCGGGCGCGCATCATGGCGATGCCGGCATCGCGCAGCACGTCCTCGGCCTGGTGGTACGCGGGGCCGCTCAGGACGATGCCCACGCTGGCGCCCGTGAACACGTCGCGGTCCCCCGCGCGAAAGGGCTCGGCCAGCATCAGCCGCACGCAGCTGGCCACCCGCGTCGCCTCGCCGATGCTGCCCACGGGGTCGATGAGGATGGCGAACTGGTCCGGCGCCACGTGCGCCACCATCCCCTCGGCGGGGGCGCACTCGCGCAGGCGGGTGGCGGCGGCCACGAGAAGCTCGTCCGCCGCGGCGCGCCCCAGCGTCTCCTGCACGAGCTGGATGCGGTCCAGCTCCACGGCCAGCATGGCGAAGCGGGGCCCGTCGCGCCGCGCCGTGTCGATGGCCAGGTCCAGCCGGTGGGAAAGGAGGCCGCGGTTGGGAAGGCCCGTGACGGAATCGTAGAAGGCGCTGCGCAGCAGCTCGTGCTCCAGCCGCTTGCGGTGCGTCAGGTCCTCGCAGCAGGTCACCAGCCCCACGGGGCGTCCGGCGGCGTCGCGCACCACGTCGCTGCGCAGGAGCACGGGGAACTCCGAGCCGTCCTTGCGCACGTTGACCGTCTCGCGGCTCCAGCTGCTGACTTCGTGCAGCCGGCCCGCGGGCATGGGGCGCGCCGAGGCCGCCGGCGCAAAGATGCGCGCGTCCTGCCCCGCCAGTTCGTCCGGCGCGTAGCCGTGCAGGGCGGCGTCCGCCGGGTTGCTGTAGACGATGCGGCCCTGCAGGTCGGTGATGGTCACGCCCAGCTGCATGGTCTCTACCGCCTTGCGAAGCATCCGCAGGCTCACGTTGCGGCGGGCGCTCTGCGCGGCGGCGGCCAGCGCCTCCTCGATGGCGGGCGACTGCGCCGTCACCAGCAGCCCGGCGAAGCGCGCCAGCGAGGCCAGCACGTCCACCTCTTCCGGCGTCCACAGGCGCGGGCGTCCATCCGCCACGCACAGGGCGCCGGCCACGCGCCCGTCCGCCCGGCGAAAGGGGATGCCGGCGTAGCCCACCTCGCCCAGCCACATGGCGGGGTCCTGGCGCACGGCGGGGTACTCGCGCGCGTCCTGCAGCACCAGCGGTACGCCGCCGTCCACCGCGAAGCGGCACAGCGAGCGGGCCAGGGGCGCTTCCCGGCGCGGGCGCCACGTGTCGCCCGTGTCGCCGGCGGAGAACGGGCGCTCGGTGTCTACCAGGGAGATGACGGAGACGGGCGCATGCAGCAGCCGCGCGGCGAACGCCGCCAGCCGCTCGAAGCCGGCCTCGGGCGTGTCCGTCCCCTGGGGCAGTGCGACGGGGGGCGCGTCAGGAAGCATCACGGTGGAATCCACGGATGCGGGGGGCCTGCCAATGCCGTTCACTTGCGTCGCGGCAAAACGCCGCGGGGGGACGCGCGGAACGGAGGGGGCAAATCCAGAATGTGACGGGATTGACGATGCAATTTAATGCGCCGTCACACGGCCGCCTAGTGCGAAGATGAACGGATGGCGCATCGGGACACGTCTGGCACGGAAAGCGATCCTTTCGTTCCCTTGTTGAGGGGGAAACGGGGCGGTTTCTTGCGAAGTGCACGGATCATTGCACGCACATCCGGCCCTCCGTGATACGGCCGCTCTCCGCCGTCCGCACCCCGCGCCATACCCGGCGGCGACGGAAGTGCCGCGATTCGCGTCAAACGTTTCGTTCTGCCCTGTTTCCCATCTGCTACCGTGGCAGAATGGACTGGCGGCGCCGCGGGGGAAACGCGCTTGCCGCTCCCGGAGCGCGGGTCTAGCTTTGCGGCCCTCTCCCGGCAGCGACCTCCCATCCACCGGAATCATGCGCAAGGCGGACCTGATCAACGGCGCGGAGCAGGTGGCCCGCGCGCTGAGCCAGAGCGGGCTGGAGCTGCCGCTGGTGGAGATCGCGCGCCTGGGCTACCGCGACGCGCCCGTCCCCGGCGAGCTGCTCACGCGGCTGCTGGGCGGCCTGCGCGACTACGGCCTGCTGGCCAGCCGCTACACCCGCCCCGCGCGCATGCTGGCCGAGGAGATGGGGCTGGCTGCGCTGGAGCAGGCGGACACCTGGTCGCTGCTCATCGCCGCGCAGGACCGCGCGCAGCAGGCGTTCACCTTCGCGGAGCGGGTGCGCTTCGCCACGCAGTACCTGCCCCGCGTCACGGGGCTGCTGTCGCAGGCGGGCATCCCCAGCGTGGACGCGCTGCGCCGCGGCGAGGCCACGGCGTCCGGCGCGGACGTGATGACGGTGCAGGTCATCGAAAGTCCCCGCCGCTTTTCCACCCCCACGCGCCTGGCCACGCTGCTGGAGAGCCTGGACGCGCTCTACGGGGCGTGCGCCGTGCTGGAGGGCGCGGAGCCGGGCGGATTGTCCGTCATCGCCTGCGACAGCGGCAGCGACAAGACGTTCGAGCTGATGGGCGCCGCGCCGGTGATCGCGGCGGTGCGCGCGCTGCTGCTGTCCGTGTGGGACCGCGTCGTCTTTTACCGCGAGCTTCCGGCGGCGCAGCGCTACCGGCACGCGGCGGAGAGCCTGCCGGTGCTGGCGCGCATCCGCGAGCGCGAGGCGCGGGGGGAGATGGCGCCCGAGCAGGCGGAGCTGCTGCGCCGGCGCATCGTGGACGGCACGGGCCGGTTCCTGGTATCCGGCGCCACCATCCCCGAGCTGCAGGAGCGCGCGTACGCCAACCCGCGCACGCTCATGGCTCCCGCCCCCAAGCTGCTCGCCCCGCCGCTCCCCGGCGACTAGCGTCCGTCCCGTCCGCCGCGCCGCTCGTCCCCTCTCGACCGGCGCCCGGCCCGCGGGGATGGACGCGGCGAATGCGCGGCTTTCATCTTGGAGGGCTGCGGCTGCCCGCTTTTCCCTCGCCGCCCGATCGTCCCTGGCCAGTCCTCGTCGTTCTCCCATCTCCCGGAGGCGGATCGATGTCCATCAACCGATCGCGGTGCGGATTGCTCTGCGCGGCGCTGATGCTCGCGTGTGGATCGATTCCGGCCGCTGCGCAGCAGGTGGCGGATTCCGCCTTTGCGCCGGCCCTCGCGCGGCCGGCGTTCGCGGAGGGCGCGGGGCCCGTTGTGCTGGTGGACGAGGCGCACACCAACTTCCATACGACGGACGGTCGATACTACGCGTTCGCCCGGCTGCTGCGCCGCGACGGGTACGTGGTACGCGGGCTGCGGGAGCCGTTCACGCGCGCGTCGCTGGCGGGCGCGCGCGTGCTGGTGATCGCCAACGCGCTCCACGCGCGCAACGAGCAGGACTGGAACCTGCCGACGCCCTCCGCCTTTTCCGGCGAGGAGATCGCGGCGGTGGAGGCGTGGGTGCGCGAGGGCGGATCGCTTCTGCTGATCGCCGACCACATGCCGTTCCCGGGCGCGGCGGACAGCCTGGCGGCGGTGTTCGGCGTGGGGTTCGGCAACGGCTTCGCGTACGATTCCACGGGGGAGCAGTCGCGCTTCCGGTTCAGTCGTGGCAACGGGCTGCTGGCGGAGCACGCGATCACGAACGGGCGCGGGCCGGAAGAGCGCGTGGACAGCATCGACAGCTTCACGGGCCAGGCGTTCCGGCTGATGGGGGCGGATGCACAGCCGCTGCTCACGCTCGGCGCCGGCACGGTGCTGCTGATGCCGACCGAGGCGTGGGAGTTCTCGCCGGCCACGCCGCGGATGCGGGCAGGCGGGATGCTGCACGGGGCGGTGCTGCGGCACGGGCAGGGGCGCGTGGCCGTGTTCGGCGAGGCGGCGATGTTCTCCGCCCAGCGCGCCGGCCCCGACCGCCGCCCTATGGGCATGAACGACCCCGCCGCGCCGCAGAACGTGCAGTTCCTGCTCAACGTGATGCACTGGCTGACTGGCGTGCTGGAGTAGCGGGCGGGACGTGGGTGCGGGGGGTGGGCGCGGGGCTGGGGACGTTGAGGGCGAAGGTTCCAGATCGATGGGGCGGGCCTCCGTCCAAGCGGTTGAAACCGCGGCTCGAACATCACGAAGTCCGCCTTCGCGGACTGCGCGCGGCGGCACCATGCCCCGCAGCACGATCCTCCACGCGCCGGGGCGATGCCCCGCAGCACAGATCCTTCAAGCGCTTGTTTTCCTGAGGGAGCGCCTCGCATACCTTGATTTCGGCACAGCCCTTTGGCGCGACCGAAGGATCTACTCCGCGTCCCCACGATCGCCGCCGCCGTGCAGGATGGTGGAATCCGGATGGCGGCATGCGCAGGTGCGCGAGACGAGGGTGGATTACGGAGCGAGAGTCCGGCGGCGGTTCCTCAGGATGACAATCCGCGATTCATCGGGATCGAGAGACGGCCATGCGGCTGAAGGTAACTGATGCGGGCGTCGTGATTCCGCGCGAAATACTACCGGACGTCGATGAAGTCGAGGTGCGGGTGGAGGGTCACGTGGTAATCATCACCCCGTTATGCAATCCGGCTGATGGTGCGATATGGGAGATGGGCGCCGATCCGGTGGATTGTGGGATTCCCGATGGATCGCTGAACCACGATCAGTACCTGTACGGATCAGCACGGGAGATTGCGGATGAGTGACCTGGCGGACGAGCTGGTGGAGGCGTGGCGAACGCACAACCGCATCAACCTCTTCCTGCTGGAGCGCATCGGCGACGAGGGGCTGGCGTGCTCGTCGGGGCCGCGGGGCGGCGGACGCGTGTGGAAGCAGTTCGCGCACATGCACACCATCCGCGCCTACAAGCTGGAGAACTGGCACAAGCCGCTGT
>DATING010001582.1:0-3727 GCA_035474555.1 Longimicrobium sp.
GACGACGCGTTCTGACCGGCGGCTTTGGAGATGGATGATGGCGATCAGCGACCCTTGCCCGGCTCCGGGCAAGGGTCGTTTCGCGTCCGGCCCGGACCACACGGAGCCGGTCCGGATCGCGCCGTTTGCGACAGCGGCGACACGAAAGTGCACGGCCTTGACATCCGCAATCGAGCCCGTTAGCGTTGGTCCACGCAGCGCGATCAACCCTCTTTCAAGGGAGTTCCAGATGCCCGACGTGGAGATCGAAGAGCCGCTCTGGGTGCAGCGGATGCGGGCAAAGGGATACAACATCCGGATCGGGACCAGTGGTGCACCGCTGAACGAAGTGCCCGATGCGATGTTCCCGCCCCCTGTGCATCCGTTGCTCCGGACGCTCGCCTGGATTCCCTGGGGAATCCGGAAGGTGCTCCGTCTCGGTCCATCTCACGGGAGACGGAATGGCTCTCTTCCTTGATTCCTGCGCCCTCGCCAAGCGCTACCTGCACGAAGGTGAAAGCTCGCGCAGGATGAGACGGATCACCGGCCGCTTCGATCGCTGGGGCGGCTTCGTCGTTTCCAGCCTGATCGAGCCGGAGGTGATCTCCGCGTTCGGAAAGTATGCCCGGGCCCAGGGTCTACACCGGTCACACTTCTACAGGATGCACCGACAGGTCGTGGATTCGTTCAGGCGCGATCTCAGCAATCCGGCGTTCAAGATCGTGCCCGTCACGGATGACGAGGTGGAGGCAGCGGCGGATCTGCTGAAGGCACATCCGGAGTACTCCATCGGCGCAGCGGATGCGATCCACCTCGCGACCGCGCTGGCCCTGCTCGCGCAGAACGAAGTGGAATCGCCGCTCGTCTTCGTCACAGCCGACAAGGGACTCGCGGAGGCGGCCCGGGAGAGTGGCCTGATGGTGTTCAATCCGCTCTACCAGGAACCGGAAGACCTGGAGGCGATCGCCGGCCGGGCCGCCTGACCCGCCCGAGGCCGACTTCGCTTATCGTTCAGGACCGCCCGACGGGAACCAGGACCAACAGCGTGCTCACGCAGAGGGAACGGGGGGAGCGGAGTACTGCATACCAGGCACTCCGCTTCCTTCGCGTGAGATCATCCGTTCGCCCGATTCGGCACGCGAGGCGGATCGGGGGAGGCGCGGACCCGGCGGCGACTTGCCTCGATCCCGCCTCCTGCCCATCATCCGCAGCACAGATCCGTTCAGATACATCCACACCGACCCCGTGCGCGCATGACCGACTCCACTCGCCGCCCCCGCATCGCGATCACCCTGGGCGACCCGCGCGGCATCGGGCCGGAGGTGACGGCGAGAGCGCTGGAGGACGCGGAGATCGCGGCATCCGCCGACTTCGTGCTCGTGGGGCCGGACGCGCTGCTGCGGCCGGGGGCGAACGACGTATCCGCCGGGGCGTGGGCGACCGAGGACGGCGCGGCGGCGGCCGGGCGCATCGCGGGGGAGGCCATTCGGATCGCGGTGCAGATGGCGCTGGCGGGGGAGGTGGACGCGATCGTGACGGCGCCCATCGAGAAGAACGCCTTTCGCGCAGGCGGCTGGCACTACCCCGGCCACACGGAGATGCTGGGCGAGCTCACGGGCGCCGCGGACGTGGTGATGATGATGGCCGCGGAGCGCACGGCCCTGGGCGGCCCCCTGCGCGTGGTGCTCGCCACGACGCACCTGGCGCTGCGCGACGTGCCGGCCGCCCTTTCGCCCGACCTGCTCGTGCGCCAGGCGCGGCTGACGGCGGACGGGCTGAGGCGGCTATGGGGGATCGCGTCGCCCCGCATCGCCCTGTGCGCCGTGAACCCGCATGCATCCGACGGGGGGCTGTTCGGAGACGAGGAGGCGCGCATCGTGGAGCCGGCGCTGCGCGCGCTGGCGGACGCGGGGGTGGACGCGCGCGGCCCCATCCCGGCGGACACGGTGTTCACCCGCGCCGTCCGCGGCGAGTTCGACGCGGTGGTGGCGCCGTACCACGACGTGGGGATGGCCGCGTTCAAGACGGCGGCCTTTGGCGCGGGGGTGAACGTCACGCTGGGGCTGCCGTTTCCGCGCACGTCGCCGGACCACGGGACGGCGCTGGACATCGCCGGGACGGGCGTGGCGGACCCCTCGTCCATGAAGGAAGCCATCCTCCTGGCCGTCCGGCTGGCGCAACGCTTTGACAGCGCGGGCAATACGGACTAAATTCTTCCGCAATCCGCGCTTGCAATAACTCCCTCCCGCGGAAGTCCTCGCGTGATCAGGCTTACTTCGGTCTACAAGGAGTATCCGCGCTCCGGCACGGCACTCCGCGACGTGACGCTGCACGTCAACAAGGGCGAGCTGGTGTTCCTGACGGGCCATTCCGGCGCCGGCAAGAGCACCGTGCTGGGCCTCATCCAGATGGCGGACCTCCCCACCGCGGGCGAGGTGCGCGTATCCGGCTTTTCATCCAACCTCATCCGCCGGCGGGAGATCCCCCTGCTGCGCCGCAAGCTGGGCGTCGTCTTCCAGGACTTTCGCCTGCTCCGCGACCGCACGGCCGAGGAGAACATCGCGTTCGCCCTGGAGGTGACGGGCGCTAAGCGCTCCACCATCGCCCCACGCGTGAACCGCCTGCTCGCGCAGGTGGGGCTGGCGCACAAGGCGCGGGCGTGCCCCGACGAGCTGTCCGGCGGCGAACGCCAGCGGGTGGCCGTGGCGCGCGCCCTGGCCAACGAGCCGCTGGTGCTGCTGGCGGACGAGCCCACGGGCAACCTGGACGAGTGGGCGGCCAAGGGCGTGTTCGAGCTGTTCCGCGAGATCAACTCCATGGGGATGACCATCCTGATGGCCACGCACGACCTGGCCCTGGTGCGCGCCCACCCCGAGTACCGGGTGGTGGAGCTGGCGCAGGGATCCATCGTGTACGACTCGGCGGCCGCGGCCCTGGAAGCGGAGCGCGTGTGATGCCGTACGCCCTTCGCGAGGCGCTCTCCGCCTTTCGCCGCACGCCGCTGCTCACGGCGCTGTCCGTGATCGCCATCGCCTTCGCCCTGTTCGTCATCGGCCTCTTTGGGCTCACCGCCTTCAACATCCGCCGCGCCATCGAGAAGGTGGAGGAGAAGGTGGAGATCGTCGCGTACCTCACGGACGAGATGACGGCGGCGCAGCTGCAGACCTCGCGGGCCGAGATCGCCGCGCTGCCGCAGGTGGCCGAGGTGCGCCACGTCACCAAGATGGAGGCGCTGGCCACGGCCATGGCGGAGATGCAGGAGTTCAAGGACGTGTTCAGCGACCTGGAGAACAACCCGCTCCCCGCCAGCTTCGAGGTGAGCATGAAGCCGGGGAGCCGCAGCCCGGAGCAGGTGGAGCGGGTGGCCAAGCGCATCCAGGCGTACCCGTTCGTGGAGGACGTGCGCTACGGCCGCGACTGGCTGAACACCATCTTCATGCTGCGCCGCATCGCGGGGGGCGTGGCGATGGTCATCGGCGGGGCGTTCGCGCTGGTGGCGGCCATCGTCATCGCCACGGCCGTGCGCATCACCGTGTTCGCGCGGCGCGAGGAGATCGGCATCATGCGGCTGGTGGGCGCCACCGACGGGTTTGTGCAGCGCCCGTTCCTCATCGAGGGGCTGGCGAGCGGGCTGATGGGCGGCATCCTGGCGGCGGGGCTCACCTACGTGACCTACACGCTGCTGGGGAGCACCATGTTCGCGGTGGAGTGGCTGCCGTCGGAGTGGATCGTGCTCACCGTGCTGGGG
>DATING010001583.1:0-3063 GCA_035474555.1 Longimicrobium sp.
AACGCGGGGTGAAGCGGAAGCAGAACAAATATCCAGTTCGGCGCCGCGAGGACCAATGCCGCACGGTCGAAGCACCCACCGTCACATTGAGGGTGCCGGATGGGTCTAAGTAAGCGGCATTGGGCGAAGGCCGACATCACGGTTTCGGTGCCGCGAATTCAATTCATTCGCCGGGTCTGGGTGCCCGCCTCCGGTCCCATCTCCTGTCCCCACAAGGCACGCCTCCACCTCCCCGCCACTTTCGCACTTTCGCACTTCGTCTTCCATCCTTGCGCCGCCGCCCGCCGGGCGCGAAGCTTTCACGCATCTCACCTCCGCACGGGCCGCCGGCCGGGCCTGGACCCATCCTTCACGAGATCCATCCATCATGCAGCACCACGAAACCGCCGCGCCCGAGGCACGGCTCGTTCGCGCGCTGGGCGTGTGGGCGCTGGCCGCCGGCATCGTGAACGTCACGGTGGGCGGCGGCATCTTTCGCCTGCCGTCCGCGGCCGCATCGGCGCTGGGGGGCGCGGCGCCCGTGGCCTACCTGGTGTGCGCCGGGGCCATGGCGCTCATCGTCCTGTGCTTTGCCGAGGCGGGGAGCCGCGTGGACCTGACGGGCGGCCCGTACGCGTACGTGGAAGTCGCGTTCGGCCCGTTCGTGGGCTTTCTGGCCGGGGTGATGCTGTGGGTGGTGGGCACGCTGGCCCTCTCCGCCGTGACCACGCTGTTCGCCGACGCCGTGGGCGCGCTGGTGCCGGCGCTGGCGGGCGGGGCCGCGCGGGCGCTGCTGCTGGTGGTGGTGCTGGCGCTGTTCGCGGGGATCAACGTGGCCGGCGTGCGGCAGGGGAGCGCCGTGAACGCCGTCGCCACGGTGGCCAAGCTGCTGCCGCTGCTGCTGCTGGTGGCCGTCGGCGCGTTCGCGGTCCGCGGCGGCAACCTGGCGTGGACGGACGCGCCCACCGCGGGCGGCGTGGCGCGCGCATCCGCCGTGCTCATCTTTGCCTTCGCGGGGATCGAGAGCGCGCTGGTGCCCAGCGGCGAGGTCAAGGACGTGGCGCGCACCGTCCCCCGCGCCATCTTCCTGGCGATGGTCGGCATCACGGCGCTGTACCTGGCCATTCACCTGGTTACGCAGGGCGTGCTGGGCGGCGCGCTGGCCGGCCACCCCACGCCCCTGGCCGAGGCCGCCGGCCGGGTGATGGGCCCCACGGGACGCACGCTGCTGCTGGCGGGCGCCTCCATCTCCATGTTCGGCTACATCGGGGGGATGACGCTGGCCGTGCCGCGCGCCCTCTTTGCCCTGGGGCGCGACGGGTTCCTGCCGCGCGCGCTGGCGTCCGTGCACCCGCGCCACCACACGCCGCACGTGGCCATCGCCGCGCAGGCCGTGATCACCATGGCGCTGGCGCTCACCAGCGGCTTCGAGCGGCTGGCCATCCTGGCGAACCTGGCCACGCTGCTGCTGTACGCGGCCTGCTGCCTGGCCGCCTGGCAGCTCCGCCGGCGGGACGTGCGGGCGGGCGGGATCCCGTTCCGCGTCCCCGGCGGGGCCGTGGTGCCGTTCCTGGCGCTGGGGGCCATCGCGTACCTGCTGAGCTCCATCACGCTGAACGAGTGGGCCACCGCCGGCGCCGTGCTGGCCGTCTCGGCCCTCATCTACCTCGCCACCCGCGGCGCACGGGCGGCGCGAGGCCCGGCGGCGTCCTCCTGACCGCGCGCCCCGGAATGCGAACGCCCCGCGGAGCGCCAGGCTCCGGGGGGCGTTTTTCTTTCGATGCGCTTCGTCAGACCAGGCAGGGCCCCGCGGTGGCCGAGATCATGACCGGCTTGGTCGCCGTGTCCGTCTCGCCGTTGAGGTCGGTCGCGGTGACCGTGATGTAGAAGATGCCGGACGCCGGCGTGGTGGCGGCGTACTGGTCATAGCTGAAGGGCGCTCCGTTGATGCCCCCCGACCACGCCAGCGTGTAGTTGCCGGTGCCGCCGGTGACGTTCGCCTGCCAGGTGCACGGCACGTTCGCGCGCACCTTGCCGGCCCCGCTGATGGTCACGGAGAGCGTTTCGGTGGCTGGCGGCGCATAGGTGGCGCCGGTGAGAACGAGGATGGCCGCGGCGGTGATCCACTTGCCCAGGAAATGCATGGAGTTTGCTCTCGATCCGAGGGTGGGTCCAGCTCCGGTTGAGCTGTTTCAACCAAGCTAGCGGCGCGCACATCGATTCTCAAGTTACGTCACAAAACGAAAGCACTCCGGCCGTGCACTGGTGACGGTCTTTCTCCGGCGAGGGGCGAGAGGAACGATGGAGGCGGTGATCCTGGTGGGGATCCAGGCGTCGGGAAAATCGACGTTCTACAAGCAGCAATTCTTCGATACGCATGTGCGCATCAGCCGAGACCTGCTGCGCACGCGCAACCGCGAGGCGCTGCTGATGCGGGCCTGCCTGGAGAGCCGGCAGCCGTTCGTGGTGGACAACACCAGCGTGACGGCGGAGGAGCGCGCGCGGTACATCGTGCCGGCGCGCGCGGCGGGGTACCGGGTGACGGGCTACTTCTTTCGCACGGAGCCGCGCGCCGCCATCGCACGCAACAAGCTGCGCACGGGCAAGGCCGTCATCCCCATCCCCGGCATCCTGGGCACCTACAAGAAGCTGGAGGAGCCGCACCCCGGCGAGGGCTTCGATGAGCTCTACACCGTCACCCTCACCCCCGCCAACGAGTTCCTCGTGGAGCCCTTCACCGTGGCAGGTCCACCGGCGGAATGAGCATCGGACGGCGCGTGCTATTCGCTGGCGTCCAAGATCCGCCCGACGCGCCGTGCGGGAGTCATCGCCTTGTCGTAGATCCGCTCCATCGGGATTTCGATCCCGACCGAAGTGAGTGGGAGCGAGGCGTCCAGGCCGTCGACCAGGCTGTGGCGCCAGAAATCTCCCTGGCGGACGTGTCGCTCCGCGCGCGGCTCCTTGTGCGAGACCAGAACGTACTCGCGCAGGGATTCGATCCGCTGGTAGAGGTCGAACTTCTTCCGCCGGTTGTACCCTTCCGTGGAATCCGAGAGCACCTCGATGATCAGGACCGGGTTCAGC
>DATING010001584.1:0-5014 GCA_035474555.1 Longimicrobium sp.
AGCAACTGCGGTTCGCTGGATGGATGGGACCCGGCCCCCGCTCGATGGCTGATAACAAGACGAGGTCCGCTTCCGCCTTTGCGCGGGGGCGGACCTTTCTGCGTGGTGCCTAGGGCGGACAGGGGATGAGAACGGCGCGGGGCAGGCAGGGCGATCGGGAGCAGGCACCCGTCCTGAGCGGCGAAAGCCGCCGCTGGGACAGTGGGAAGCCCCGTCTCCGCCCGCTGGCGCTCGCGTAACGAGGCTCAACCGCTTCAACGCGAACCGCCGGTGGCAACCAGGCAGATTGATGGTGATCGCAGAGACGCAGTCCGCGCAGGCGGACTTCGTGAATTTCCAGCGGCGAATTCATTCGCTCGGACGGAGGCTGGCCACCCGAGACCAATCCCGTGGAGGGGGACCAAACCCGCAGAGGGGATACGAGACATGGGGACTGCACCCGTCCGTGCGCGTTTGCGGAGGTGTTCGTGCTCGCACGACGTCTTGTTAACGAGCGTTACCGTGTAGTCACCACGCCTTCGTCGACCAGGATTCCCTCGATCAGGTTGGTTAACGCGCGTTCACGCACCCATTCCATTCGGGTGATGCCGGCGTGGTGGAGGGCTGCGAGGCCGTGCAGCGTGGCCCATACGGAGAGCGCGGTGCCGTCCGGATCGCCCGGCGCCACCACGCCCGCATCCATCGCCTCGCGCACCCGGTCGCGCAGAAAGCGGCGCATCGCACCCCGCTGCAGGTGGATGGGCGAGCCCTCCTCCACCTCGCCGGGCTCGTACAGGGCGCGGTACGCCTGCGGCTGTGTGGCGGCGAAGTCCAGGTAGGCGTTGGCCGTGGCGCGCAGGCGCTCCAGCGGGGTAGGGGCCTCCAGCGCGCGGAACAGGTGGCTGCCCAGCAGGCGCGAGCCCTCGCCCATCACCTCGGCCAGGATGGCGTTCTTGTCCGCGAAGTGGCGGTACAGCGCCGTCGCGGTCACCCCCACGCGCTCCGCCACCGCGCGCATGGTCACCGCGTCCGGTCCCCGCTCGAAGTAGAGCGCCCGCGCCGCCCCTACGATCCGGCTCTTGATATCCTCCATGTTTACAGATGTAAACGTGTGTGAACCGTATGTCAACCTGCTGGTAATTCGACGGGTGAGTTGAATCTACGCATGTTAACAAGTGGTAACCATGTGGCGCATCTGGTTGATGGGAACGGGCTTGCGGATCGGCGTGAGAGGCGCGCGCGGAAGATTGTGCTTGCTCTCTGCCGGAAATGTGCTACATTCGTGTTCCTGCTAGGCTGTACTGGGTTTGTCTCGGCCCTCGCTGGCTCCCCCCCCCCATCACGGCGGTCTCGCACATGTTCACCTCTCGCAGGCTACGGCTGCGCTCGCGCGCGGCCCTACTTCTGCTTCCCCTGCTCGCGTCTGCGTGCACGGACAGCAATCCGGTTGCCCCCGCCCTGGCCCCGTCCACGCCGTCGGAAGCGCTCGCCGCGCTCCAGTGCACGGTGGACGTGCCCAGCGCGACCATGTCGTGCACCTCGCCTGACGGTGCGGCGGGGTCGGCTGCCTCGTTCGTGCGCACCGTGGGCGGGCAGAACCGGCACGTGCGGCTGGCCAACAGCAACAACGTGTCCGACGGCACGACCTTCCAGACGGACGTCACCATCCAGAACCTCACGCAGCAGGCCCTGGGTATCGACAGCGTGGGCGACTCGACGAAGGGGATCAAGGTCTTTTTCTTCGAGGGGCCGGAGGAGCCGGTCACGGTTGCCAACCCCACGGGCTACGACATGTTCACGGCGGCCAACCAACCGTACTTCCAGTACAACGAGGTGCTGCAGCCGAACGAGATCTCGCAGCCCATGACGTGGGTGTTCAACACCCAGGGCACGACGAGCTTCAGCTTCGTGGTCTACGTGCAGGCGGCTCAGCCGAACGGGGACCTGGAGTTCGCGGACCGGACGTGGACCGGCGACTCCAGCACCGTGTGGTCCTACGGGCCCAACTGGAAGGGCGGCGTGGCGCCGGATTCGGCCAGCTCCGTGCTCATTCCCACGATTTCCCTGGTTCCGTCGGGCCGCATGCCCGTCCTCTCCGGGGACGTGCAGATCACCAACCTGAACGTGGGCATCGGCAGCTCGCTCAACCTGGGCGCCTATACCCTCACCGCGTGGGGCAACGTGGACGCGCTGGGCACCATCACGAGCGGTACGCTGTGGATGCGCGGCTCCGGCGCGCTGCTGGGCGGCAACCTGCCCGGCGTGCGCATCAGCGGCGGCACCGCCCTGCAGCGCGCCACCAAGGCCACCGCCGCCGTGTCCATCAGCGACGGCTCGCTCGTCGTGAGCGGCAGCAACTCCCTCTCCATCTCCATCCCCTGACCCCACCCCTCCGAAGCACAGGCAGACCTACGATGAAGACGATCTTCAGCTCCGCGCTGGTGGCCGGCGCCCTGGTCCTGGGCGTCTCCGCGGCCACCGCGCAGACCCCCGACAGCGCGCTGGCGGTGAGCAACGGCGGGCAGAGCCTGTTCCGCGTGAACGTGGACGCGGGTGCCCTGTTCGGGGGTACCTACGACGGCGACATCAGCGGCGAGGGGATTCCCGCGGAGGGCTCCGGGACGCGGATGATGTGGTATCCGCGCAAGGGTGCTTTCCGTGCCGGCGGCATCAACGGCACCCAGTGGGATGCCGCCAACATCGGCGACTACTCCGTGGCCATCGGGCAGGACGTGCGCGCCAGCGCGAGCAACGCGGTCGCGTTCGGCCTGCGCAGCACCGCGGCGCAGCAGTCGTCCTTTGCCGCGGGCGAGGACAACACGGCCTCGGGCGCCGCGTCGGTGGCCCTGGGCTACCACGCGCACACAAACGCCCGCCAGGGATCGTTCGTGTTCTCCGACCGCTCCAGCGTCGACACGCTGCGCGCGGGCGTGAACCACTCCGCCAACTGGCGCACCAGCGGCGGCTTCCGGATCTTCACCAGCAGCAACCTGAGCACGGGCGTGACCATCCAGTCCGGCTCCACGGTCAGCAACTGGGGCCAGTCCAACGCGGTGATCAGCACCAGCACGGGTGCGTACCTGTCCACGAGCGGCATCTGGACCAACACGTCGGACGTGAACCGCAAGCACCTCTTCCGCTCGGTGGCGGGTGAGGACGTGCTCACGCGCCTGCGCTCGCTGCCCATCACCAGCTGGAGCTACCGCACGGACGACGACGGCATCCGCCACCTGGGCCCCACGGCGCAGGACTTTCGCCAGGCGTTCGGCCTGGGCCAGGACGACGTGACCATCGGCACGGTGGACGCGGACGGCGTGGCGCTGGCGGCCGCGCAGGCCCTGGACGCCCGCACGGTGGCGCAGCAGCAGCGCATCGAGGCCCTGGAGGCCGAGAACGCGGCGCTGCGTGCCCGGATGGAGCGCCTGGAGGCGCTGGTCACGGCCTCGCCGCGGCCGTAACGACGATCGGGGGCCGGCAGCGAACGGGGAGACGGCAGTCGTCTCCCCGTTCGCCATCGCCCTTTTTTGACGACTGAACGCGGCATGCAGTCGCCTGACTCACCAAGCTCACTGGGACCCACGATGAAGCGCTATACTTTCCACGCCGTGCTCCTGGCCGCCGTGGCGGCGGCCCCCGCGGCCGCGCAGACGACGGACAGCCTCGTGTACGCCGAGTCCGGCTCCACCCTGCGGTTCCGCGTGAACTCCGACGGCGGCCTGGTGGCCACCGGCACCTGGGACGGCGACGCCGCCGCGGTGGGGGCCGGCGGCGTACCCCTGGAGGGCGCCGGCTCGCGCATGATGTGGTTCGGCGGCAAGGCCGCGTTCCGCGCCGGCAACGTGAGCAGCTCCGGCGCCACGTACTGGAATCTGTCCAACCTGGGCTTCGGGTCCGCGGCCTTTGGCCAGAACACGCGCGCGAGCGGCAACTACTCGTTCGCGGCAGGGTTGGCCACCACCGCCAGCGGCAGCGAGTCGGTGGCCTTGGGCAACAACGCCACGGCCAGCGCCGACCGCGCGTTCGCGTTCAACGGCACGGCGTCGGCCTCCGGCGCCGTGGCCATCGGCAACGGGGCGCAGGCCACGAACGACGACGCCCTGGCCATGGGGCCCAGCTCCATCGCCGGCGGCCTGGCTTCCATCACCATCGGGCCCAGCATCGCCAACGGCAACTTCGGCGTGGCCATCGGCCTGCAGAACAGCGCCAGCGGCCAGTTCTCCGTGGCCATCGGCAAGAACGCGCGCACGGCCAACCGGCAGGGCAGCGTGGTGCTGGGCGACGCCTGCGCCAGCTTCTCGTCGGACTCCGTGTATCCCACGGCGAACAACCAGTTCGTGGCGCGCGGCTGCGGCGGTGTGAAGTTCTTCACGAACCAGGGCCTGACCGCCGGCGTGGAGCTGGCCTCGGGCGGGAGCGGGTGGAGCGCGGTGTCGGACCGCAACCGCAAGGAGAACTTCCTTGGGCTGGAAGGCGAGGACATCCTGGCTCGCCTGCGCAACGTGCCCGTGAGCACCTGGAACTACCGCACGCAGGAAACGTCCATCCGCCACATGGGCCCGATGGCGCAGGACTTTCACGCCGCGTTCGGCCTGGGCGAGAACCCGCTGATGATCAACTCGGTGGACATCGACGGCGTGAACATGGCCGCGGTGCAGGCCCTCACGGCCCGTACGGACGCGCTCCGGACGGAGAACGAGGCCCTGCGCGCCGAGAACGCCACGCAGGCCGCCCAGATCGCGGACCTGCAGGCGCGCATGGAGCGGCTCGAGGCGCTCGTGGCGCCCAAGCCGTAAGCTTCCATCGGCCGTTCCACTGGATCGACGAAAGCCGCCGCCCCGGATCCCGGGGCGGCGGCTTCACGTTGGGAGGGATGGGTCTGGACGTGGGGAAGGGGAGAGGTGGGGCGAGGCGCGGGCGAAGAGACGGGAGCGAATGAATTCGTGGCTGCAACTTCACACTGTCGGCCTGCGCCCAATGCAGTTCACTTTGTTGACTTCGCGCATTATCTTGCGGCCCCGAACCCTGAACCTGGGAG
>DATING010001585.1:0-3140 GCA_035474555.1 Longimicrobium sp.
CGGGATGGAGCGCGGAGGCCGACCTGGCGCCCCTGCGCGCACGCCTGTGGAAGGATCCGGGGAGCTGCACCGGGGGGATCCCCCGGGCGATGACCGCGGTGCGGCTGACCCCGCTGGACGCCCTGGTGACGCTGCGCGACGGGTCCGGCCAGGCGCGCGCGCAGCTGGTGGTCACGCGCATCTCCGTGGGGTTGCCCATCTACCGCACCCCCAGCGACCGGCGCCCCGGCGTGCACGTCCGCGAGGTGACGGGCTTTCTCGTCGTCCCCTGAGCGCGCCCGGTCCGCCGGCACGGACGATCCCGCCCTGACGGGGAATCCGCCCCTTGCCACGGATCCGTCGTTGGTGTCCGCGGAGGCGGACAGTGTGTGAAGTTGTAGCCGCGAATTCATTCGCTACCACTCGGTCGGATGCGCATCGAGCCATCCCGTGTATCCGCGGAAGTCCATCCCCCGAACGCCAAACCGGCCCCCGGCAACGATGCCGGGGGCCGGTTCGCCGTCATGCCCGCAGCGCGTCCGTCAGTAGTTCACGCGGAAGACGGAGCGCCCCATGAGGACGTACAGCTCCGACCCCTCGAAGCGCACCTGGCTGAAGAAAACGGCCCCGCCCACCTCCAGCGGCTGGGCCGTGTACGGCGGCAGGGACAGGTAGCGCTGGCTCCCGTCGACCGCGCCGGTGGTGCGGGCGAACACCACCTCGCCCGCCGGCCCGACGGCCTCGATGAGCGCCTGCGGACCGCTGGACACCTGCCGCACCGTGCCGTCCGGCGCCATGGTGAACACCTGCCTGACGCCCCCCGCGTCCAGCTTGACGAACGCGGCCCATCCACCGTTCACCTCGTAGTACTGCGGCGGCCCGCCGCGGGGCGTAAAGGCGGACAGCAGTACGGGCGCGCCGGACCGCCACAGGTAGATGCCCCCGTCCGGGTTGGTGAACATGACCTGCGTGGGGTCGATGCGGGGCAGAAAGCCCTCGATGGAGCCGGAGACGTTCGTGGACACGCCGTCGCGCCAGCGGTAGATGGTGTTGCCGGCGGCGGTGTAGACCACGTCTCCGTTCACCGCCACGTCGCTGCCGCCGTTGCCCACCTGCGACGCCACGAGCACCGAGGTGCCGGCCGCGAGGTCGCGGCGGTACACGGAGCCGCCCGTGTGGTAGACGGCCCAGTTGCCCTCCACCTCCATCACGTTCGCCGCCCAGTACCTGTTCGCGCCCAGCAGCGTGGTGGTGGAGCCGCGCCACTCGTACACGCCGTCCCGCGTGGCGAAGATGGCGCCGCCGGGGAACAGGCGCCCCTCGATGGGGTTGCCGTCGCCCGCGGGAACTTCCAGCAGCTCCGTGGGGGTGCCGCCGGCCAGGGCGCGCACCATCACCCGCAGCGGCCCGCCCCGGACGGAATCCACGTACAGGATGCGCGTGGCGTCCGTGTCCAGCCCCTGCGTGCCGCCGGAGGCGACCTCGGTGAAGGCGGGGGTGGATTCCACGAAGATGGGGCCCAGCACGGCCAGGCTCGTGCCGCCCAGCGCGTCCGTGGCTTCCACGAACAGCGCCCTGCGCATGCCGTTGTACGCCGCGAGCGGCACGTCGCCATGGAACCCGGTGGTTCCCTCCGCCACCAGCACCCAGCGGTCGCGCGTGTCGTCCGTGTAGGTGGCCGCGTAGATGGCCACGCGCGTGCACCCCGACGGGTCCGTGCAGTCGGCGTCGATGCGCGCGGCGCCCGTGCGGATGACGGAGCCGATGCCCGGCCCCACCACCGTGAGCTGCGGGGCGCGGTTGTAGGTGAAGCGCACGGCCAGGGCCGCGCTGTCGCCCGCGGCGGTGACGGCGAACAGCAGGAGCGTCTTGGGGCCTTCCGCCAGGCCGGCCAGGTTCAGGAAGCCCGCCCCGTTGACCAGGTTGGTCTCCCGCCCCTCCAGCCGCGCCGTCATCCGCACGATGGGGCTGCTGGCCTGCGCCGTGGCCCGGATGGGGAGCGAGTCGCCCCACTGGCGCTGCACGGACGGCTGCGTGACCGTGATGGTGATGTCGGCGTTGTCGACGTTTGCGCCAAAGGTCACCGGCGCCAGTCCCGGCGCGCTCGCCTGCACCTGGAAGACGCCCGCGACGTCGCCCAGCGTCCACGCCACCCGCGCGGTGCCGTCGGCACGCGTGGGGGTGGTGGTCGCGCTCACCGTTCCGCCGTACTGCTCCACCTGCCAGGTGATCGCGACGCCGGGGACGGGGTTGCCCAGCCCGTCCACCACGCGGACGCCCAGCGAGTCCGCCAGGCGGGTGCCGGTGGCGCCCCTGCGCAGGTTGCTCCCCAGGATCGTGAGCGTGCGTGCGCCGGTCGGGACGGCCGTGGCGCGCACGGTCGTGGTGGCGGCCACCGTCTGCTGGCCGGGGCGCATGACGTCCACCCGCACCACCTGGCTGTCGGCGGCCACCGTGCCCACCTGCCACCGCGTGCTGGCGGCGCCCTGCGCGTCGGTGCTGTCCACCCCCGGGGCCACGTTTCCGCCGCCGGAGACGACGGTAAAGCGCACTTCCACCCCCTCCACCGGCTCGCCGTCGCCATCCGTCACCGTGACGGTGACGGGCTCCGTCAGGATGGCTCCCGCCGGGGCCGTCTGCCCGCCGCCGGCCGAGACCGCCACCTGCGCCGGCGGGCCCGCGCCCGTGGGATCTTCGTCGCAGGCCGCGGCGGATGCCGCCAGCGCGCCCAGGAGAAGGGTCTTGAGAAGGTGCTTCATTGGGAAACCCGTGTGGAAGGGAACGACGGCACGCCCCGGAGCACCGGGAAGGGCCGAACAGGATAAACGTTTGAAGTAGATGCTTCGCGACACCGCGCACGCTGCGGTGCCCTGATCCTCATCCGCAAGAAATTGCCTGGAGTGAGACGGTCCGCGGGCCGGCATCCGCCGGGCCGCGAATCTCCCGGAAACCGCGGATTCGAAAACGCGCCGCAGCGTCCCGCCGCCAGCATTCGCATCCGCGTACGTCATCGAAGACGGCCTTCCGGCACGCTCTCCGCGCGCCTGCCTCCCCGCATCGCGCGCGGGGGACCTGGAACAAGTGTAGACCGCCCGGCGCAGGCGCGTAACCGCCCGCGCCGAACGCGCCGCCACACCCCTCCACCCGGCGGGACGGGCGCG
>DATING010001586.1:0-4956 GCA_035474555.1 Longimicrobium sp.
ACAGGCCGTCGTCGATCCAGTACGGCATCCCGTCGCCGCCGGCGAGCAGGGCCACGCCCCACCGCAGCGCGAGCTCGGCGACGAGCAGGCCGAGCAGCGCCGCGAGGCCGGCGAGCACCAGCGCCTCGACGAACAGCTGCGCGACGATGCGGCCGCGGCTGGCGCCTAACGCGTTGCGCACCGTGATCTCCCAGCCGCGCGTGGCCGTCCGCGCGAACACCAGCGTGGCCACGTTGGCGCACACCAGCAGCAGGAACATCATCAGCGACGCGTTGAGGGAGTGCCCCGCCGCCGTCACCGTCCCCCACGGGATTCCCTGGGTGGGAAAGGGCGACCACGCCTTGACGTACGGCATCACCTCGGGGCGCAGGTCGGCGTGCGTCTCCGGGAAGTCCGCCGCCGCGCGCCGGCCCAGCGTCGCCAGCTCCGCCCGCGCCGCGTCCAGCGACGCGCCCGGCGCCAGCCGCCCGAAGACGAAGATCCCCGGCCCGCCGCGCCGCGGGTGGTCCAGCGCGTTCGCCTGCAGCGGCATCCACACGGCGTGGCTTACGGGAAAGGCGAATCCCTCGCGCATTACCCCCACCACCGTGGCCTCCGCCCGGCCCAGGCGCACCGTGCGCCCCAGCACGCCGGGATCCCCCTCGAACCGGCGCTTCCACACGTCGTGGCCAATGACGACCACGGGCGCCGCCCCCGGCCGCTCGTCGTCTTCCATGAGCATGCGGCCCAGCAGGGGCGTGGCACGGGCCACCTGGAAGCCGGAGGCCGTCATCTCCGCCAGGCTCACGGGCTCGGCCGTGCCGTCCGCCGCGATCAGGTTGCGCGTCACCGTGCGGAACGCCCCCAGCTCGCGGATCGTCCGCGCCTCCCCGCGCCAGTCCGCGAAGTCGTGCAGCGCCTGCGGCTCCACCCGGTTGGCCGCCGCGACCCACAGCCGGATGCCCACCACGCGGTGCCCCTCGTCCAGGGGGAGCCGCGGGTGCACCGCCTGCGTCACCAGCTCGAACGTGGCCGCGCCCGCCGCGATGGCCACCGCCATGGACAGCCCGCCCACGAAGGTGAGCCCCGGGTACTTGACGAGCATGCGGGCGCCGAGCTTGAAGTCCAGCGACATCCCCAGGATCCAGGTCAGCCCGCGGACGTCGCGCCCCTGCTCCTTGTGCTTGTCCACCCCGCCGAACGCGATCATCGCCTGCCGCCGCGCCTCCGCGGGGTCCAGCCCCCGCTCCCGGACCAGGCGGTCCGCTTCCATCTCCAGGTGAAAGCGCATCTCCTCGTCCATCTCCGCCTCCAGCTGGTCCGGGCGCCGGAGCCCGCGCCAGAACGACCGCATTCGCGCCGCAAGGCCGTTCATCTCACACCTCCTGCGGGGTGGTGCCCAGCGCCAGCGCGATGGCCGCGGCGAGCCGGTTCCAGCTCGCCACCTCCTCGCCCAGCCGCTGCCGTCCCGCCGCCGTCAGGCGGTAGAACTTGGCGCGGCGGTTGTTCTCCGACACGCCCCACTCGCTGTCGATGAGCCCGCGGTGCTCCAGGCGGTAGAGCGCGGGATACAGGGCGCCCTGCTGGATCTGCAGGGCGCCGCCGGAGATCTGCTCGATGCGCAGCAGCACGCCGTACCCGTGCAGCCGGCCCAGGGAGACGGCCTTCAGGATCAGCAGGTCCAGCGTTCCGGGAAGCAGCTCGGCGGTGTCGCCCATCGTTCTCTCTCTCCTAAGCAGGTTAGGGATAGAGTACGATCCGCTCTCCTAAGCTGTCAAGGAGAACGTTCGCGGCCCGGGCCCGCGCACCGGCGCCAGTTTGGGCGTCATTGGCCAGGGATTCCGAACGAGGAACGCGTGATACCAAGCCTCATACGCATACCGAGCCGAGAAAACACCGTCTCACGCAGAGACGCGGAGCCGCAGAGAGAAGAGAAAGTAGAGGAGCGGCGGCCTCTGCTCCTCTGATCTTCCATTGTTTTCTCTCCGCGCCTCTGCGTCTCTGCGTGAGCCCATTCTTTTTGCGGATCTGGTATAAACCGGATGCGCTTCTGCGCAAAGCCACACCAAAATGAGGAGACGCGGAGAGAAATCCTCTTCCGCGTCTCTGGGTCTCCCTGGGAAGACCCGTCGTATCACCAGGAGCCGCACCCGCTTCAGCCGGACCCCTTGGCGGTCTCCCGCGTGATCATGTCCAGGTGAAAGCCACCTGCGGAGTTCCGCTCCATCCTGCACGTCCAGTCCGCGGTGAAGCGGGAGGCCGACTCGCCCGTTGCGCGTATGAACAACGTGGCACCGTCCTCATCAAATTCGAGGACGGAGTAGCTGTTCTTGCCGATTGCGCCGGTGTGGTCACGCTTTACCCCGGCGCTTCCGGCTCCGTGTATCGCGAGGGTGCGGCGAGCGGGAAAATCCGTGTCCCTTCCCCCTCGGGAAATCGAGGCGGCGAAAGGCTGGTGCATATGTCCGTGCAACGCCAGGTCCACGCCAAGCTCCATCGCCCGGTTGACGATCTGCGCCGCGTCCAGGGTCAGGCTGTAGGTTCGATTGTACTCCAGGTCCTCTTGCGCCGTCACCGGAACCAGGTGGTGATGCAGCACCAGCAGCCGGTAGCGAGTCGCACGTTCCGCCCCGACCCACCCCATCCTCTCGGCGGCGTGCTCCAGCTGGGGCAGCGACACGAATCCGTATCCCGCGAAATGCTTCTGCTCCAGCAGGGACGAATTCACGCCCACGATGTCCATCGACACGAAGTTCTTGAGGACGATCCTGCGCCCCATGCAAAGCGCTCCCTCCGGCACCAGTCCGAACACCTGGCGGTAGAACTCGCGGTAGTTGCGCGTGGCGTCCTCTGAAGAAGCGGCTACGCTCCGGGACCGGTCGTATCCCTCGGCCCCCTCGGTTCCCCACTGGATGTCGTGGTTCCCCGGCACCATCAGCAGCTGCTGCGGGCTCAGGTCGTACACGCTGCGCAGATGCCGGATCAATTCCAGCGCCCATCCGTATTCCTCGCGCGTGCCTTGCCACGTGAAGTCGCCGTTCAGGATGACCGCGGCGGGCGGGTCTTCGCCGAACTGCGCCTTCAGGTCCCGCACGAGCGCCGTTGAAAGCGGCTCGCGGCCCGGTGCCTCCGCACCCGGCAGGGCGAACTGGTGGTGTCCCTCGCCAAAGTGCGGGTCGCTCAGGTGAAGGACGTAGTTGGACCGGGTGAGAATGGGCGAGGTTATGAAGTTCGCGGGCATCACCGGGGGCAGGAGCTCAACCACGTGGTCGCGGTGGCCTTCGCGATACGACTGGAGGAAGTAGATGGTGCGGTGGGTGCGCCCCAGCATCTCCCCGATGTCGAACACCCGCTTTCCGTCAAAGCGGTCGGCGTACGGGTCGTCGGTGAACTCCGAGACCTCGGCGTACGACCAGTTGCGCAGTTCCGCCGGCGCTGCCTCCTCGATGCTCTCCAGCCGGAACCATGCCTTGTAGGCAGCCTCACGGTAGTAGGCCGGCGTACGCCCCGGCTCCGGGCACGGAATCCCCGCCTCCGAAGGGGAGGATTGAACAAGGCCCAGGCGCGCCCGGTACAGCCGGTTCGTGCCGGAATCCACCAGGAAGATGTCGAGCGGCCCCCCCGCCTCGATCAGCTCGTGGAAATGGGCGAACGTGTGGCGCGGAATGTGTTCACTTCGCTTGTTCCACCATCCCCACCACACATACCCGTCCCGCAAAATGATCTCCTGGTGCGCCTCGATGGTCGCCGCCACGAGGTCTCGAAAGCGCAGTGCCATCGTTTCGGGCATTCTGACTCCTGGACAAGAGTTCGAACCCGGACCCGCTCATCATACTGCGGCGGGCGCGGTGAACGCCGCAAATTCAAACTGCTCCAACAGTTCGTGCAGCCCGTTCACCAGCACGTGAGAGGAGACGACCTCTCCCCGCTCGAGCAAGGTACGCTCGCGCGCCACGTCCTGGTCAGTCCAGTGCGTGGCACGCCGCAAAAGCTCGTATCCCTCCCGGTGCTGGGCTACGCCGTATGCGGCGTGCACGTCCGTGACACCGGCGTCCTGCGCCATCGCGACGTCCTTGAGAAGGCTGTCCCCCACGTACAGGGCTTCTTCACGCTCGCACCCCACGTCAGCGAGGATGTCGAGCAGCACCCGCGCGTCGGGTTTGTGGGTGCCCGCAGGCAGGTGGTGGTGGAGCGTGTGGTGAAACGCGTAGTGCTCCGCCGGGTGGGTTCGCACCTGCTCCGGAGTCAGCCCGCGTGGCAGGGCGTGGTCTGCGGGAGAGTACAGGTGGTCCAGCAGCTGGTCCAGGCCGAGCTTCCGCATCCGGTAGCCGGCGTAGTAGGAGAGGGACTCCGTGTACCCCACCAGCAGGCATCCACGTGCCCGCAACGCGCACAGGGTTTCGCGCACACCGGGATACAGCCGCAGGCTCGCGGTCCGGGCCTGCCTGTACGCGTGGATGGCGCGGGCGTACCGCCGCACCAGGTCGTCTCCCGGGGACAGCCGCAGCAAGGACGGCAGTTCCTGGACGAGGAAGGCATACTCCGACGTGCCGTGCCGCTGGTGCACTACACGGGCCTCCTCCACCAGCTGGTCGAACGCAACCCCGCTCTCCACCGCCAATGTTTCCAGCAGCGCGGTGAAGGAGCGGTACCAGATCTCCACCCAGTCATACAGGGTGTTGTCGAGGTCGGTCACCAAAACGCGAAACGCCACGTGTGCCTTGTTCCTGTAGAAGGAGCGGTCTACGAGGGGAGCACCTGCTGACGATCTGCCGACGAGCCGCAGGGCTGTGGCCCCGCGGCTCGTCCGTACAGACCTCCTGCTTCCGCGCGCGGAGAGGCAGCTCAGAACGGCAGGTCGTCGTCGTCCTCGAAGGGCGGGGCCTGGAAGTCGTCGTAGTTGCCGCCGCGGCCGCCACCGCCCGCCGCGCCCCCCCCGCCGCCACCCGCCGCGCCGCCGCCGGAGCGCGCCGGCTG
>DATING010001587.1:0-4595 GCA_035474555.1 Longimicrobium sp.
CATCGACTTCTGAGGGGGGCGATCCGCGGGCAGGCACGGGCGAGAGCGTAGCCGAACCGGGGGGCGGATATGAGGCGGATCCGGCCCGGCGGTAGCGATTGAATCGCGGCTACAACGTCACACTGTCGGCCTGCGCCGACACCACTGCCTGCAACAGCGAAGGGGCGGAGCAATGGGCGATCATCCCGTGCTCCGCCCCTTCGGCGCTGCGCGTCAGTTCTTCTGGGCGCGGGAGAAGGACGGGCTCACGTTGAAGTCGATGCTGCCGGCGTAGTCGGTGTTGAAGACGACGTCGACGTTGATGAAGTCGCCGTCGATGTCGTCGCTCTCTGCCGTGAAGCGCGCGCTGCCCTGGATGCGGCCGCTGTCCGTGACGTTGTCCAGGTCGAGGGTGCCGCTGACGGAGCCGAAGCTTTCGCCCGTGTCCAGGTCCACTACGTAGCCGATGATGCGCGATTCGAAGTCGTTTTCGTCTTCGATGGTCCGGCGTCCCTCGATGAACTCGCCCTCGGAGTCGAAGAGCGCGATCTCGATGTTGCGCGACCGGTCGGTGAGAACGATCAGGTCCACCTCGCCCGGCCGGAACCCGTACCCGGAGTCGGCGTCGCCGGCCACGCCGATGTCCAGCGATCCGGAAATATCGCCCTCGAACTGTCCCTGGCGGAGGCCACCCGGCCCGGTGCCGCCGTCGTCGTCGCAGGCGCCCAGGGCCAGGACCGAGAGCAGGGCCAGGGCGGAAATCTTCAGCTTCTTCACGGCAATTCTCCCGATTGCAGCGGTGGATGCGGGGGCACGGCGCGTTGTTCACGTGCCTGCCGTCCGCGTACGTCTCGGCATCTGGAGGAGCAACATGGATACCCGATCGCCCGGCCGCGTGCCGGTGCGGAGCGGGGCCATGCCTTGTCGGCGGGGGCGGATGGATCGCATCTTGTCGTCTACCGTATTGATGCCGGCGCCGGCCGCCGCGCGGACGAAAACCTCGAATCCACGTCCATGCCCCCGATCACCAAGGGCCAGATCGTCGCGTTCGGCGGCGGCGGCTTTGCCATGGAGCCCGACAACCCGCTGCTGGACGACTACGTGCTGTCGCTCTGCCTCCATCCCCGGCCCCGCGTGTGCCTGATCCCGACGGCCGCGGGCGACTCGCCGGCGTGGATCGACCGCTTTTACGACGTGTTCACGGAAGATCGCTGCGAGCCCACCCATCTCACGCTCTTCAGCCGCACGGTGGAGGACCTGTACGGGTTCCTGCGCGAGCAGGACGTGATCTACGTGGGCGGCGGCAACACGGTGAACCTGATTGCCGTGTGGCGCGCGCAGGGGCTGGCGGACATCCTGCCGCGCGTGCTGGCGGAGGGGGTGATCGCCTGCGGGGTGAGCGCGGGCGGCCTGTGCTGGTTCGAGCGCGGCATCACGGATTCGTACGGGCCGGCGCTGAACCCGCTGATGAACGGGCTCGGCTTTCTCCCCGGCAGCTTTTGCCCGCATTACGACAGCGACTCGCGCCGGCCCGACGCGTTCCGGGAGTTCGTGCGGTCCACGGGGCAGCCGGGGCTGGCGGCGGAGGACGGCGTGGGGCTGCACTACGTGGATGGAAAGCTGCACCGCGTGGTCTCGTCGCGGCCGGCGGCGCGGGCGTGGCGCGTGGAGCCGCACGGGGACGACGCGCGGGCGGAGATCGTCCAGCCGGACTACCTGGGCGCGGCGTCCTGACGGATCACGAATCGGTGGATGGACCAGCGGCCGGGCCCCGTCAGGCCCGGCCGCTCGCGTTCCAGGCTGGCGGGGCCTAGTTTTGTCCGCTGTGATATCGACCGTGACCCCGCCCGGAGTCGAGTTGAAGGCAGAGCGGGAGCGAATGAATTCGCGGCTACAACTTCACACTGTCCGCCTGCGCGGACACCACGTGCACGGGCGGGTACCGTCGCGGAGGCGGTATCGTCCACACCTGTCCTGAAACGGAGGCTCGGCGGCTTGGCACCTGGCGCTCCTGATCGTCCCGCACGATCGCTCCTGTTTTCGCTGGAGGCGCGGCGGCTCGCGGACCCGTTCCGCCACCCGCGGCCGGGCGCGTGGATCGGCGTGGCGCTGCCGGCGGCGCTGGGGCTGGCGGCGCTCTGGCTGGGCGCGGAGTCCGTGCGCCCGGACCCGCGCAACGAGGACGGCGCCATTGGCCTGGGGCTGCTGATCGCCTCGCCCATCGCGTTCTGGGCGTATCCCATCCTCTTTCGCCCCTCGGACGACGGGCTGCTGCGGCGGCTCGGCATCCCGGCGCGCGCGTCGTACGGGCTGCGCTCGGCGCGGCTGGGGGCGCTGTCACTGCTCGTGGTGCTCCTCGCACTGGTGCCGTTCGCGGCGACGGGGACGCTGGACGGGCTGGCCGTGGCCGTCGCGCTGACGGCGGGGCTGGTGGGATGGGGGGCGTCGCTGTCGTCGCTGGCGGGGGCGGGAGAGCGCGTGGTGCGGCCGGCGCGGAAGCTGGAGCTCACGTCGATGATGATGGGCCCCGATCGCGAGCTGGCCCACGCGGGGCCGCTGGTGTGGGCGCCGCTGAAGCCGGTGATCCTGTCTGCCATCGCCGCGCGGCTGGTGCTCGTCTCCGCGCTGCCGCCGGCCGCGTGGGTCGCGGTCTTCGCCGTGGCCGCGGGGCTGCTGGCGATGCTGGGCGCGCGGCGGTTCGAGCGGGCGGCGCCGCGCTTTTCGCCCCAGGCGGCGGAGATGGCGTACGCGCCGGCGCCGGAGGCGGGCGACGCGGGGCTGGTGATCGGCCGCGGGCTGGCGCGGGTGCTGCCGCGGCGGGCGGGCGCCGTGCGTGCGCGGGATGCGGCGGTGGTGGGACGCCGCTTTCGCTGGGCGGGGCGGGTGGTGTGGCCCGTCTCCATCGTCTGCGTGCTGGCGCTGCTGCGGGCGGGGGAGCGGCCGGAGGTGCAGGGGTGGGTGGCGTTCGCGGGCGCGCTGGTGCTGGCCATGCAGGCGATCGCCGTCATCGGGCTGGGGCGGATGGAGCGCGACGGGCGGCGCTGGCTGGATCGCGCCGCCGGCCTGCGCGCGGGCGACCGGCTGCTGGGGCGCTGGGCGACGGCGTTCGGGATGGCGCTGGGGCTGGCGGTGCCGGTGGGAATCGTGTGGGGACTGATCGTGCCGGGGAGCACGGGGTGGCTCTGGCCCGCCGCAGCGGCGGGGAGCGCGGCCGTGGCTTCCGCGGCTTCACTGGCGGCGGCGGGGCGATGAGGACGACGGGTGACGGCGGGGTGCCGCTGGAGGTGCAGGGGCTGCGCAAGGCGTACCGGCGCGGCGTGGTGCTGGGCGACGTGTCGTTCGCGCTGCGGCCGGGCGAGGCGGTGGCGCTGCTGGGCAGCAACGGGGCGGGCAAGAGCACGCTGCTGGGCTGCGTCACGGGCGACCGCCTGCCGGACGCGGGCGACGTGCGGCTGTGCGGGCATGATCCCTTCAAGGACCCCGTCGCGGCGGCGGGGTGTATCGGCTTCGTCCCGGAGCAGCCGTTTTTGTACGGCGAGCTGACCGTCGGCGAGTTCTTGCAGTTCGTCGCGGCGGCGCGCCGGATGGACGCGTCGGCTTCCCGCGCGGAGTGCGCCCGGCTGCTGGACCTGCTGGGGCTCACGGGCGCGGAGGGGACGCTATGCCGCGAGCTTTCGCAGGGGATGGGGCGCAAGACGGCCATCATCGCCGCGCTGCTGCACCGCCCCCGCGCGCTGCTGATGGACGAGGCGCTCAACGGCCTGGACCGCACGAGCGCGGAACGACTGGTCGCCGAGCTGGATGCGCGGCGGGCGGAGGGCGCGGCGGTGCTGCTGAGCAGCCACGACCTGGACTTCATCGGCGCGTGGTGCGGGCGCGGGCTGCTGCTGCGGCCCGGCGGGGAGTGGCGGATGCTGGAGGGCGAGGCGTGGGAGGCGTGGCGGCGCGCGCCGTCACTTACCGGTGAGATTGCGAATGGATGACGGGGCACGTCTGCGGGTAGACCTGCGCGACCGGAAGGCGCCCGCATGGCGGCGGATGTCCCGCCCCGTGCGCTATGCCGTGATCATCGCCGGCGCGCTCCTGCTCGTGGCGGTCCGCGAGGGCCTGGAACGTGTGTCGCCGGGGGCGGGTGTGGCGTTCGGCCTGTGGATCCGCTGGCTCCTGGCGCTTGCCTGGGTGTTCCTTTGCGTGACGCTCTGGAGGATCTGGGACCGGGACTGGCTGCCGGTGCGGTGGCTGGTTCTCCTTGGGGGCGCGACCGCGTGGTTCGTGGGACGTGCCGCGTACGAGACGTACGTCGCGCTGACGTAGTTCCCGCCGCTGCGCGACGGGGGCCCTCTCCCCCGCCGGCCTTTTCGCTCGTTCCTCGCGACGGCCGTCGACCCCTCCCCCAACTTCGGGGGAGGGGTGGGTGAAGGCGGAGTGCCGGGCGCGGTGGCGGGTCCGTGCACGGGCTGCTCCCCCTCTCCGGTACGGGGCAGGCAGCCGAGGGTGCCGGACAGGCGGTGTACGGGAGAGGGGGCCGGGGGAGGGGCGTTGCGTGAGGGATGCGCGCCCGCAGGGCCGAGACCCCGGAGCAGACGGCACAGCAGTATCGTGCCGGCTGCGCAGGG
>DATING010001588.1:0-4328 GCA_035474555.1 Longimicrobium sp.
CGGGCCGAAGCACACACGCCCGCGGACAGGCTCGCCGGCGGAGCGCGATCGACATCCACCGAGACAGGCCTCCGGGGCACGTGAACGCGCAGGACCGGGGAGACGCGCCCTGGCACGAGACCGACGGTTCGCTACCGTCCCCGGCCGGATGCGTGATTCCGCACCGGGTGCGCGTCTTGCCACTCTGTTGCACGTTCGCGAATTGCCGGGAGGGGCCCGGCCGCGAGGGGACGACCAGGGCGAGGAGAGCACGATGGCACGCTACGGGCGCGACTTCATGGGCCGGGTGCGCGGGATGTGGAACCAGCTCTCCCACGGGCTGCAGCAGGAGCGCGGCGGGCAGCAGGGCCGCGGGCAGGAAGGACACGGCCGTCGCCCCATGCAGGCCACGGGACCGGGGGGCGAGGGCTACTTCCTGTCGCCCAACATGGCCCGGGACGCACGGTACACGATGGACTACGACCGCGGCTGGGACGACGTGGGCGACCGCGGATTTCCGCCCAGCGGCATGGCGCAGTTCGGGCGCGCGGGCGCCGGGCGCGGCTACGGCGGCGACTACCGCACGGGGCGCGGCGGAAGCGACGCCGGCGAGTTCTTCGTGAACCGCGGCCAGGGCGGCGACACGGGCTACCACACCGGCTACCAGCGCGACCTGGGGATGCAGGGCGGCGGCATGGCCCGGGGCGGGCGCGGCTACGGCGGCGACTACGCGCGCGGCGGCTCCCCGATGCGCTATGGCGGCGGCTACGCGGGCGGCGGCGGATCCATGGGCTATGATCGCGGCTACCAGGGCGGCGGATCCGCGGGTGGCTACGACCGCGGTTATCAGGCCGGGCAACCGAACCGGAGCCAGCGCTACAGCCGCGACTTTCGCGACCGGGACGACGACATCCAGAGCTACTACATCGGCACGTACCGCCCCTGACCGCACGCCATCCGGTTGAAGCACGACGGGCGCCCCGCACAGGGCGCCCGTCGTTTCGTTTCGGTGGATGGACATGGCCAGCGGACCGCGTCAGCGGCGGGACGATGCTGCCGGCGGGGATGGATGGCATCGGCCGGATCGCATCCCCAGCCGCATCGGGGTTACGGGAGGATGGACGGCAGCCGCGATGGAGCGCAGATTGTCACGAGCGCATCACGCCTCCCGCCCCGCATCCCCACACCGCCCCATGTTCCGCATCACGCGCGGGATCTCGCTCGATCACTCGCCGGCGTTCCCCAATCCGTCCCTCCGCTTCCCCACCGGCGCCCCGATCTCGATCCACGACGACGAGTCAGACGCGGCCCCCAGCCCGTCCCGTCCCGCCGAAGCATCGATCGATGCAGATCAACCCGAGCCCGGTACGCCCGGCGAATCCCCATCCGCCGCGCCGTCCTGACAGCCGACCCGCGTGGCATTCCGCCGCGCGACGATGAGCTCGTAGAAGTCTATACCCTCTCCCACGCAGTTTGTGGGAGAGGGTGGCGAGGAACGAGCCGGGTGAGGGCCCTGGGGGTGAGGCCTAGCCGTGACGCTCACTCCCGCACTTCCGCCCTTCCTCCCCCCGCACTTTCGCACGCTCGCACTTCCGCACTATCTTCCCCGGCATGACTGAGCGCCCACTCACCGAAAGCCGCGAAACCCGGCGCCGGGCCATCCTCGACTCCGCCGTGCGGGTGTTCGCGGAGCACGGCTTTTTCGCGGCCCGCATCCGCGACATCGCCGCGGGCGCCGGCGTGGCCGAGGGCACCATCTACCTGTACTTCGAGGGCAAGGACGACCTGCTCCTCACCGCGTTTCGCGAAAAGCTGAACGAGTTCGTCTCGTCCGTGCGCGACGTGATGGGCGCGGAGCTGCCCTTTGAACAGCGGCTGGCGCGCTTCGTGGAGCTTCAGTTCCAGAGCATCGAGGCCGATCCGTCCCTGGCCACCGTACTGCTGCTGGAGTCGCGGCAGTCCTCCAAGTTCTACGGCGGGGCCGTGCGCGACGTGCTCCGGACGTACGCGCAGGCCATCGACGGCCTGCTGGGCTCCGGCGTGGAGCGCGGCGAGATCCGCGCCGACGTGGACGTGGCCCTGGCGCGGCGCATGCTCATCGGCGCGCTGGAGGAGGTGGAGCTGGAGTGGCTGCTGGGCGAGCGCACGCGCCCCCTGGTGGCCACGGCCCCGCGCTTCGCAGCCGCCTTGTACCGCGGGATGGCGCCTGCCAGCTGACGGGCGCTGGACACGGAGGCCCGCGCGGTTTAGGTTGTTGCGCCTGCCCGCCCCCATGCGGGCGCCCGCACCCGAGAACGAGCCCGCACCGCGGGCGCTGGCATGCTGAGCGAGAGCGATGGCTGACCTGAACGTGCAGCGCGAGACGGCCGTCACCACGGCCCACGCCGAAGAGGACTACGAGAACTGGGAGATCGCTCTCTGGCTCGTCGGCATCCTGATGATCCCGGGCGTGCCGATCCTGATGGTCGTGTTCCTGACCCCGTGGAGCGGCCTGTAAGGCGCAGCCCCCGGCAAGACGGCAAGAGGCCCCTGCTCGCGCAAGCGAGCGGGGGCCTTTGCGTTGGGGAGTACCAAGTGCCAAGCGACTAGTGCCAAGTGAGCGAGTTCTTACTTGGCACGTTCACTAGGCACTTCCCACTAGGCACTTGGCACTTCCTTTGGGCGTGCCCCTCCGCTGCGCTCCGGGTCGGGCTGCGCGCGCCGTAGGGCACGATACAACTGTGCCCAACGGCGCCGAGCCCCCGGAGCAGCCGGCACGATACTGCTGTGCCGCCGGCTCCGGGGTCTCGGCCCTGCGGGCGCGCATCCCTCACGCAAACGCGGCGCTGGCGCGCCCAAGACGGCGCCGGTCTCTTTCCTCAGTCCGTCGCGGTCCGCGCGCGGAGTGCATCCAGCCACGTGGGCCGCTCGCCGCCCGTGGCGGCGTAGCCCCGCTCCAGCACGTCCAGCACCTCTTCCGCCGCCCGCGCCCGTGAGTCGTCCGGCACGCCGGAAAGCAGGATCTCCAGCGCCGACGCGTACGGCCGCACCGTCTCGTCCTCCGCGGCCTGGCCGTGGCGGCGCAGGTACCACAGCGCCAGCAGCCGCCGCACGCGCGGATGCGGCATGGTCTCGCCCGCCACGAACTTGTGCAGCGTCGTCCGGCCCAGGCCCACCTCCGCGGCCACGTGCCGGATGGAGGTCAGCTCCGTCTCGTCCTGCGCGAACCTGCGGATGGCCTCCACCGGCACCGTGCGATAGTCCCGCCCCTCGGCGTTCTCGGGGGCCGCGGCAGCCTTATCCCGCTTCTCCGGCATGGTCTCTATCCCTCCGCCCGATCTGTCATCTTGGCCACAAATTCCCCTTTTGGTGGACAGTATAAACAAAATGGACATGAAGCAAGGCGGGAATTCGGGACATTTTGGACTCGGATGTCCAGTTATGGATGTACCGCAACTCACCCCTTCGAAGCGCGCCGCAGGGGACACCTGCGATCCATACTGTCCACAGCGCCGCGGCTGATGTGTGCTGATGATTCTGAGCCCTCCCCTTCGGGGCCCGGCCCATCGGCGCCACGTGAGTCGCGTCCGCTCGCGATGGAGAAGCCTGCGAGCGAGGGGGCGACCGTGCGAAAGTCGGGATCTGGAAGGCGATTCGGGGGGCACTCGTGCTCGATGAGGGGCGGTGCGGGCGGCCGTTCGTGTCCCCATGGAAGCGATTCGCGGCATCCAGATGCCTGACTGGCGCGGGAAATGGGTGTCCTCCGATGCCATCAATGACGCAGCCAATCCGAAGTCGCGCTCTGTTTGTGCCGCATCGGATCAGATTTCCGAGCCCGCCCCATCGGCGCTCCCAATCCGATTCTCATCCCCGCCCCCTCGCCATCCATCCGCATCGGCTTATCTTCTCCCCGTCCGCGCAGGCCGATGGTCCTCCACCCGAACCCGAGCCGACGATGTCCGCCGAAACCGCCACCGCGCCGTCCATCAAGCAGGCCGCCCTGGGTGACCTGGACATCGAGATGCAGCGCACGCGCACCCTGCTGGAGCGCGTCCCCGACGACCAGCTGGACTGGAAGCCGCATCCCAAGTCCATGGCGCTGGGCTCGCTGGCGCTGCACATCACCACGATTCCGTACTGGATCGAGACCATCGCGAGCACGGAGTACCTGGACCTCGCCGGCATGACCCACAACGCGCCCCCCGCGAGCCGGCAGGAGATCCTGGATGCGTTCGACCAGCGCACAGCCGCCATGCGCGCCGCGCTGGACCGCGCCGACGACGCCACGCTGCTGGGCCCGTGGGAGCTGCGGATGGGCGACAAGGTGATGCAGCGGATGCCGCGCGTGGGGATGATCCGCGGGATGGGCA
>DATING010001589.1:0-3702 GCA_035474555.1 Longimicrobium sp.
CGCAGAAGTCGGCGATCTGGTGGCGGCAGCTGAAGCCGGGAGTCACCGTCGGATCCTGGTCCGCGGCTTCCAGCGCTTCACTGGGCCTCGAGCACCGCTCGTTGGAGCGTATCCACACGCACGCCGCTCCGCGGAATCCCTGCTTCGAACCCGGCCCTTGCCGCACGCCGCGCGTCGGTTCCCGCGATGAGCGCGTAGTGAATTCCTGCGTACGCTGGAGCATCGCAGGCATCTGGCAGCCCCAACGGCTCCACCGCTGTCGCATACACGGGGACCCTCGCTCGGCGAAGTACCTGGACCGTGTTCGGCACCCGGTAGCCGGAATCGGCCTGGCACGACACGCCACCGGTGTAATGCGCCGCGACCCACACGAGATCGCGCGGTGCAGGCGTGGCGCGTGACGGATGCGAACACGCGCAACCCAGGGCCAAGCCCAGCGAGAGCAGCATCCGCACTCGTAATCTCACCCCGCCATCGCGAGCAGCTCGGCCGTGTGCAGCGAGCGGCGGTTGTCGCAGAAGTCGGCGATCTGGTGGCGGCAGCTGAAGCCGGGCGCCACGATCAGGTCGTGGGCCGCGGAATCGCGCACGGCCGGGAAGAGCACGCGCTCGCCGCACGCCTTGCTCACCTCGTAGTGCCCCTGCTCGTAGCCAAAGCTCCCCGCCATCCCGCAGCATCCACTGTCCAGGATCGAGAAATCCAGCCCCTCCACCTTGCTCAGCACCTGCCGCGTGGGCTCCATCCCCACGAGCGCCTTCTGGTGGCAGTGGCCGTGCACCACGGCGCGCCGCTCCAGCCGGCCGGGGCGGTAGTCCGGCAGCCCGGCCAGGAACTCCTCCAGCGTCAGCGAGGCGGCGGCCAGCGCCCTGGTCCGCCCGTCGCGCACCAGGTCCGGCAGCTCGTCGCGCAGGGTCAGGATGCAGCTGGGCTCGATGCCTACGATCGTCGCGCCGCGCTCCACCTCGGGCGCCAGGACATCGACGAGGTTCTGCTGCAGGTCGCGCGCGTGGTCCAGCAGACCTTTCGACACCGCCGCGCGGCCGCAGCACACCTGCGTGCGCGGCAGCTTCACGGTGAAGCCGGCGCGCTCCAGCACCGTCACCGTGGCCTGCAGCGGCCCGGTGCCGAAGAAGCCGTTGAAGGTGTCGTCGAACAGGATGACGGTCGGGCGGTCCGCGCCGACGGGGGCGCGGTGGCGGCGGAACCAGCGGCGGAACGGCTCCGGCGCGAACGACGGCATCTCGCGCCGCGGATCGATGCCGCCCATCTGCTTGATCATCCCCGACAGCATCCGGTTGCCGAAGTTGGCAAACCCGGGCGCGATGGACGCCGCCTTGGCCACGTCGTGGATGCGCCCGAAGAACTGCGACTTGCGATCCACGCCGTGCTCGCGGTGGTGCTGGGCCAGGAACTCGGCCTTGTAGCGCGCCATGTCCACGCCCACGGGGCACTCCGTCTTGCACGCCTTGCAGCTCAGGCACAGGTCCAGCGCCTCCAGCACTTCCTTGCTGCGCATCCCCGGCAGGTTGCCCTTCATCGCCTCGCGCAGCGAGTTGGCGCGGCCACGCGTCGAATGCTGCTCCTCCAGCGTCACCATGAACGACGGGCACATGGTCCCCGCGTCCAGCTTTCGGCAGACGCCCATCCCGTTGCACTTCTCCACCGCCACGGCGAAGTCGCCGCCATCGTTGCTGTAGTCGAACCACGTCTGCGGGGGATCGGCGCGGTACGTCTCGCCAAAGCGCAGGTTCTCGCTCATCCGCTGCACGGGCGGCACGATCTTGCCCGGGTTCATCCGATTGTCCGGATCGAACACCTGCTTGACGTCGCGGTGCAGCCCCATGATCTCCGGCCCGTACATGATGGGCAGGAACTCGCTGCGGGACAGCCCGTCGCCGTGCTCGCCGCTGAGCGAGCCGCCGAACTCCACCACGAGTTCCGCCACCTCGTGGGCGATGGACTGCATCCGGTTCACGTCCACGCCACGCTTGAGGTTCAGGTCCACGCGGATGTGCAGGCACCCCTGCCCGGCGTGGCCGAAGAAGCCCAGCGTGGTGCCGTTGCGGTGGACGATCTCCTCGAAGCGCCGCGTGTAGTCGCCCAGCTTTTCCGGCGCGATGCCGGTGTCTTCCACGAACTCCTGCGGCTTGATGTCGCGATGGCTCGTCGTCCGGTACAGCAGCCCCGTGGCGGCCTGGCGCAGGGCCCACGCCGCGTTCTGCTCCGCCGCGGTCAGGTACACGCCGGCCACGGGACGCCCCGGCAGCGACGGCGCGCGGCGGGCGAAGTCGTGCGCGCGCTCGGCCACCTCGTCCGCCGTCGCGCCGCTGAACTCGCAGAACAGCACGCCCAGCGCATCCGGCGCGGCCAGGGCGGCCGTCGCGCGAAAGTCCAGCATCTCGCGGGCGCCCTGCATCACCCGTGAATCCACGATCTCCAGCGCGCTCAATCCCGGCTCGGGGAGGATGAAGGGCGTGGCATCCATCGAGGTAAAGCGCTCGCGAAAGCTCAGCAGCACCAGCGCCCGGTGCGGCGGCACGGGGACGAGCCCCACGGTCGCCTCCACCACCGTCGCCAGCGTCCCCTCCGAGCCGACGATCAGGTGCGCCAGGTTGAGCTCCGGCGCCTCCAGCATGGCGTCGAAGTTGTAGCCGCTCACTCGCCGCGGCACCTTGGGATACCGCTCCAGGATGCGTGCCCGCTCCGGCTCCAGCACAGAGAGGACCCGCCGCGCCAGCTCGCCCTCCACCCCCGCCATCGTGGCCACCGCGTCGCGCGCCACCGGCCCAAAGTGCGCAGACGTGCCGTTGCCCAGGATGCAGTCCAGCGTGTGCACGTGGTCGCCCGTCTTGCCGTAGACCAGCGAGCGCGCCCCGCACGAGTTGTTGCCGATCATCCCGCCCAGGCAGCACTGGCGGATGGTGGCCGGGTCCGGCCCGAAGTGCAGCCCGTGCGGCGCGGCCAAGCGGTTGAGGCGGTCCAGCCGAAGCCCCGGCTGCACGCGCGCTGTCATTCGATCCGGATCGATGGAAACCATCCGGTTCATGTACTTGCCGAAGTCCAGCACCAGCGCCGGCCCCACCGTCTGCCCGGCGAGGGCCGTCCCGCCGCCGCGGGGCAGGACGGGGACGCCGTGCTCGGCCGCCAGCCGGGTGGCGCGCGCCACGTCCTCCGTGTCCCTGGGGACGACGACGCCCACGGGGAGGATCTGGTACAGCGACGCGTCGGTGCTGTAGAGCAGGCGCGACTTGGCGTCGAAGCGCACTTCGCCCTGGATGCGCTCCTTGAGGGCGCGCTCCAGGCGGGCGCCCTTTGCGTCGGGCTGGATGACGAGCATCTGGACTCGGGCTGCCGGTTCGGTGCGGAGCATCGGCGCGCGGACGGATGGATGCGCGCGGCGGCCCCGGGAGTTTTCGGAAGATATCGTGCGGGGGGTGCAGCGGCACGGAGCGGGCCAGAGGGTGGGCACGGGGCGATATCCGTTCACCGGCGGAGCTCTACGGCGCCGCGCTCCGCGCGAGCCCCTCACCCCCCGGCCCCCTCTCCCGCAAACTGCGCGGGAGAGGGGGAGAACGGCGGATCGTGCACGGGGGCGGGCATCCAGCGAGCGCCCCCACCCGCTCGATTCCTCGCGACCTCCCCCGATTCTGGGGGAGGTGAGATTGCTCGTGCGGAACAGCGGGCGTCGTGCACCGGCGGGGC
>DATING010001590.1:0-8602 GCA_035474555.1 Longimicrobium sp.
AGGGTGGACGAGCCTAAGCGAGGCCGGGTGAGGGCCCCCAGGTGAGGGTCCCCGGGCGACGGCTACCGCGCGTCGACGACCTTCTGCGCCTCGACGCGCATGGCGGGCAGGCCCTGCTGGTGCTCCTGGTACTCCGGGAGATTGCGGGCGACCTGCGTGGCGTATCCGTCCAGGAACCGCTGGAACAGCACCTTTGCCTCGGCCGTGTTGCCGCGCGTCTGCTCCGCGTTGGCCGCGCCGAACAGGCCGAACAGGTGCTGCGGATCCGCCGCCAGGATGGTGTCGGCCTGGGCACGCGCGGCGGCCATGTCACCCTTGGCGCGGTACAGCTCGCCCAGGTGGTAGTGCAGGTCGGCGTTGCGCTCCGGCACCTGGCCGTACGCCTGGATGGCCATGTCCGTAAAGAAGGCGATGCGCGTGGTGTCGCCGCCCGACATCCCCTCCATCACGCGGTTGAACAGCCGGTCCGCCCGCTCGCGCGGCGTCATGCTGGCCAGGTCCACCTGGCTCGCATCCATCGAGCCCGGGGCACCCGGGGCGCCCGGCGCACCTCCCGGAGCGACGGCGGCCACCGGGGCTTCGGCGGCATCCGGCGACAGGCGCGGAACGATGGCCACGGCGGCCAGCGCCACCACGGCCAGCCCGGCGATGGCCCAGGGGAGCATGGGCGACTTCGCGGCCGCGGCGGCGGGCGGCGCGGCGACGGTCGCGCCGCACTCGTTGCAGAAGCGCGCGCCCGTGGGCAGCGGGTTCTGGCACTCGCGGCAGGTGGCATCGATCGCCACGCCGCACTGGGGGCAAAAACGTCCGGAGGCCTCGGCCGCGCAGGACGGACAGGTCTGGCTCATGGCACCGCCGTAGAAAGACGCAAAGGTGTGATGCCCGCAAATCTATTCGCCGCACCCGGTTCCCTCAAGGCGCACTCATACGGGCCGGCGACCCTCTCCGCCATGGTCCCCGGGAACCCGCGCCGACCCGTGAACAGAGAGCCGGTCCGCAGCACGCGGACCGGCTCTTTTCGATCGATGGGACTGAAGGTCATCTGCCCGAAGCGGGATGCGTCGCACGGGCGGGAGCCCCCTCCCCCACTGCGCGGGCTGCGCGGCGGGAGGGGGAGACCTTCACGCGAAGACCGCCGGCTCCTCGACGATCTCCATCGAGCGCACCAGGCGGTCCTCGATGCGGTAGAGGTGCTGCACGCGGTGGTCGGCGAGCAGCGTGCCTTCCCTGTCGCGCACCGTGGCGTGCACGTCCACGGCGATGCGCCCGTCCGGCAGCCTCGAGAACCCCACCGGGTCCACGTGCGGGTCGATGAGCGTCCACTGGCGCGTCCAGTACTCGCGGACGCCCTGGTGGCCGTGCACCGTGCCGCCCTCCATCCCGTTGGCCCACACCACGTCCGGGTGCATGGTGGCCAGCGCCGCGTCGATGTTGCGCGCGTTGAACGCGGCGTAGGCGTAGCGCAGCAGCTCGTGGTCGTCCATCATCCCGGATCTCCCTCGGAGATGATCCCGTGCGTGTCCGGCACCACCTCGAACGCCACCTGGTCGTCCTTCCACGGCGAGGTGGTGATCACGTGCCGCACCTCGTCGATGCGCTCCTCGCCCATCAGCCCGTGCGCCACGCGGACGGCCTCCATCCCCATCTGCCGGTAGAAGTCCGCCCGGTACTCCTCGCGGGGATCGAAGATCATGGCCGTAAGCCACGGCTCCGCGCGCCGATACAGCGTTTGCGCCACCACGCGGTGCGGCGTCTCGGCCGCTTCCTTGTTCTTGATGAGCCCCGCGCGGACCTCGTCCTTCTCGGGGTCCAGGATCAGGAACTCCGTGGCGAGGTCGCCGCCGCTCAGCAGCTCCCACACGGGGCCGCCGGCCTGCTCGTTGAGCGCGGCGAGCACCCGCCGGCCCATCTCCGGCCCGTCGAACCCGGCCGCCTTGCGCCGCGCCGCCTCACCCATGGGCGGCGCCCCTGGTCCGGCAGGGGAGGTGATTCCGTTCCATCCGCATGTGCTCGTCCGTCATGGGTTTGATGAGACCCGACCCGCCGCCGCCGTTCGGACGATCCGTCCTGCCGCGCGGCGTCACGGGCTCGCATCCCGCGTGTTGTCGGTCCAGAACGGGGCCCGGACCTCCTGCTTTTCTTCACCATACGCCGCGACCTCGCGCGCGTCCAGCACTCTCCTGCCGAATCCGGAAGCGGCGGAGATGATTTCCGGAGGGAGGCGCCGCCGGGCACCCGATCATCGACTGACGTTGGCGCCGGCCGAAGATGTTGCGTGCTGTGCAGAGAGCCCGGCGTATTGGCTGGTCCTGTGCCACGCGGAGTAGGTCCTTCGGTCGCGCCCATGGTTGGTGCACGGGCAGGATCTGGGCGGGCGCTCCCTCAGGAAAACAAGGCTCCTCATCCGGGGCTGGTATCTCGCGGAGAACGGATGCTCTCCTGTTCTCCGCGACCTCCGCGTGAGGCCATCTTCTTACCCCGCAAGCTCCGGCAGGCGGTCGCGGTAGCGGCGGCTGAGCATGAGCTCACGGCCGTCGCGCAGCACGATCATCCAGTCGCCGTGGCTCCACGGGTGCAGCTCGCGGATGCTGGCCAGGTTCACCACGTGCGAGCGGTGCACGCGGATGAACCGGGCGGGATCCAGCCGCTCCTCCAGCCCCGCCAGCGTGCCGCGCACCAGGTGCGGCTCGCGGCCGGCGTGCACGCGCACGTAGTTCTCCTCCGCCTCCAGCCAGTCGATCTCGTCCGTGCGCAGGAACACGGCGCGGTCGCCGGTGCGCACCAGCACGCGGTCCAGGTACGCGGCGGGCGGGCGCGCCTCCGCCAGGGCGCGGCGGATGCGCTGCTCCAGGTCGTCCGCGGCCGGCCGGGCACGCACCCGCTCCTTGGCCCGCGCCAGCGCCGTGCGAAAGCGGTCCGCGTCGAAGGGCTTGAGCAGGTAATCGACGGCGTGCACCTCGAACGCCCGCAACGCGTACGCGTCGTAGGCCGTGACGAAGACCACCTGCGGCATCGCCCCATCGTCCAGCGCCCCCAGCACGCCGAATCCGTCCGCGCCCGGCATCTGGATGTCGAGAAAGACGAGGTCCGGGCGCAGGCGCTGGATGGCATCCACCGCCTCGGGCCCGCTCCCCGCCTCTCCGACCACCTCCACCTCGGCATCGGCGGCCAGGAAGCGGCGCACCTTGGCGCGCGCCGGCGGCTCGTCGTCCACGATCAGGACGCGGACAGGCTCCACGCATCCTCCACGGCCCGGGTGGGCGCGGCGCGGAACGGCACCCGCATCCGCACGATCAATCCGCCGCCCGGCGCGTCGGCGAACTCCAGCGACTGCGCATCCCCGTACAGCGCGCGCAGCCGGTCCGCCGTGTTGGTGAGCCCCACGCCGCGCCCCAGCGGATCGCCGCGCAGCCCCGGCCCGTTGTCGTGCACCTCCAGCGTCAGCCGGCCGCCGGCCGCCGAGGCGCGGATGGCGATGCGGGCGGGCTCCGGCGGGGGCGGCGCGCCGTGCTGCATGGCGTTCTCCACCAGGGGCTGCAGCACCATCGCGGGGACGAGCGCCGCGCGGAGTTCCTCATCCACCGCGACCTCCACGGCCAGCCGCTCGCCGAACCGCGCGCGCATCAGGTCCAAGTAGCGGTCCAGCACGGACAGTTCCTCCGCCAGGGGAATCTGCTGCGACCGCGAGGCGCGCAGGCTGGCCCGCAGCAGCTCCGACAGGCTGCTGATCATGCCGTCCGCGCGCGGCACGTCGTCGTACATCACGGACGAGATGGTGTTGAGCGCGTTGAACAGAAAGTGGGGCTGCAGCTGCGCGTGCAGGTTCTGCAGCTGGGCGCGGGCCAGGCTCCCCTCCAGGTGCGCCACCCGCAGCGCCCGCTCGCGTCCCTCGCGGTACCGGTCGAACAGGGTGACGAACGCGAGCAGGATCACGTACACGATGGCCGCCTTGGGCAGCTCCATCAGGTACCGCAGCGGCATGCGCCCGTAGTCGTACGTGCCCAGCCCCAGCAGGGGAAAGAGGACGGCGCGCGAGCCCCAGTTCCAGGTGGTGGCCGCCGCCGAGATCCCCAGCAGCCCCGCGACGTGCGCCAGCATGCTCCAATGCAGCCGCGGGGGAAAGCGGCGCGCGATGCGGATGCCCAGCGGCCCCAGCACCAGCAGCCCCCACATCCCCGTCACCTCCTCCACCAGCGTTTCCAGCACCGGGGCGTCGTAGCCGCGCACCACGTCGTCCAGCGCGTAGTACGCGGCCGAGAGCAGCCCCAGCAGCGTCGTCAGCGCGAACGCCGCCGGCCAGCTCCACAGGTCGCGCGGTGCGGGATCGTTCGGGCGAGGTGTGTGCTTCATCGGCGGGGGCCCTCACCCGGGTTCGTAAACCTCACCCACCCTCTCCCACAAACTGCGTGGGAGAGGGTATACACGTCCACGAGCCGCGGGGCAGAGCGAATGAATTCGCCGCAACGAACACACGATGTCCGCCTGCGCGGACGGTCCATCACGGGGGAGTACCACGCCGCCGGCCAGCATCCTGGACCCCTGAAGCCCCGCGGATCTGCGAAAACCCGCCATCCCGCACGTGGGCCGCGGTGCAGTCCGCGCCGGCGGACTTCGTGTCGTCGTTGCGGCGAATTCATTCGCTCTGTCCGCTCGGCCATAGGCTCATCGCTTGCCCGCAACGAGCACCGGCGCATCCGCATCCACGGCCACGGCGGGCGGCGGCGCGGGGACGGTTCGCGGGAGGCGCGGCGGATTCTTCATCCCGAACAGGAAGCGGGTGACGCGGAACGGGCGCACGGCGAAATCGTAGATCGCGACGGTGAGCAGCCCCGAGACGATGCTGGTGAACCAGAACTTGGCCCACACCGCGTCCGGCGCGCGGATCACGTAAAAGGCGATCACCACGATGGTCGTCTGGTGCAGGATGTAGAAGGGATAGATGCCCTCGCTCGCGTAGTCCAGCACCCGGTTGCGAAACGACAGCAACCGCCGCCCCCATCCCAGGATGGCCAACACCCAGAACCACGCGTTGAGCCCCTGCAGCATCAGCAGCGCGGCGTTGCCGGCGTTGTATCCCCAGGCAGGCTCCAGGTCGTTCCACCGCACGTAGTTGATGGCCACGATGCACGCCGTCGCCAGGGCCAGCGACGTGCGCCGCCGCGCCTCCATCCACCGCCACGCCCCCTCCGCCTCCGCCAGCAGGTACCCGAAGAGGAAGAAGAGAAAGTAGTACACCAGCCGGCCCCAGTCGTCCACGATGTTCTCGGGGCCGCTCCAGCGAACGTACAGCGTCGCCAGCACCAGGCCCAGGGGAATGCCCAGCGCGTACAGCGCGGGCCCCGCCAGCCGCCGCTCCATCGCCGCGCGCACCCGCCGGCCGCGCTCCGAGCGCATCCACAGGAACAGCGGCAGCGCGGCGACGGAGTACAGGAACAGGTAGGCGATGAACCACAGGTGATGCCAGCTGAACTCCCCCTGGGGATACGCCTCGAAGCGCAGCACCCGCGGCCAGAATTCCAGGTATCCGTACGTGGCGCCGTTCGCCAGCCGCTCCATGTAGATCTGCGGCGGCACGATGACGAAGATGCCGAACACCAGCGGCACCACCAGCCGCCGGGCCCGCTCGCGCACGTAGCCGCCCGCGGGGCGAAATCCCAGCGCGTACGCCGTCCCCACGCCGCTGATCAAAAAGAGCAGCGCCATCCGCCAGCGGCTCAGAAAGTAGGTCGCTTCCTTCATCAGCGGGCTGGTTTCCGGGTTCTGCAGGTGCCAGTCCGTCTCCGCCACGTAGGGCATGGCGGAGTGAAAGAAGAGGAGCAGGATGATGGCGATCACCCGCAGCCAGTCCAGGTCGTGCCGCCGCGGCCGTGCCGCACCCGGTGCGTTCATGATGGGATTCCGTCCGTCCGCCGAGATTCGCGTCGCGCCGGGCCGTTCCCGGATTCGCGACGTGAATCTCGCCGTGGCGGCATCGTGCGCGTGAACGCCGCGTGACGAGCGGGACGGACGCGTGGCCAGCGGGACGGAGGGATGATGAGCGGGATGGAGGGTGATGAGCGGGGCGGCCGGCGGCGAACTTCCTGCCGGGGAGCGGCGTCAAAGCAGGAGCAGCGCGGCTGTCCCGGGCAGATGTACACGAACGGCGACATCCCGCGCGATGTCGCCGTTCGCCGACACACAGCAGCAACCCGAAGCAGGAGACGATGGTGTCGTTGCCGAGACACACCGGCTGGATGACGATCGCCGCGGCCGCCGTGCTGGCCGCCTGCACCGCGAACCCGGCGCCGCGGGAGACGCCGCCCGCACCGGGAGATGCGCCGCCCTCCACCACGCCGCCCGTGGCCGGATGGCCGGGCACGTCGGGCGGCGCACCGGAGCTTCCGCCGGAGACACCGGCCCCGGATGCGCGGCTGGTGCGCCTGCGCGCCGAGCCGCTGAACGGGCGCGGCTACGCGCAGCTGGGGCTGAGCGGCCTCAACAAGCCGAACGGGCTGGAGTACCGGCTGCGGCAGGAGGTGCCGTCGCGGCGGCCGGCGTACGTAAAGGCGGAGCTGGACGGGCTGCAATTGTTCATCGCCGACAGCACCGCGGACGGGTGGATGGGGTTCTACCGCGGCCCGCTGGGCGGCGGCCCGAACGGGGCGAACGTGGCCTACCGCGCCATCCTGTACCGTGCGGACGGAAGCCGCGCGTGGGACACCAACCTGAACCGCTTCCTGTCGCGGACGGACCACCTGGAGGTGCAGGACGTCCGCTACGCCAACGGCCGGCTGTACTTCAACGAGGCGTGCCAATCGTACTCGCGCGAGGCGGGCGGCGCGTGCTCGTCGCTGCTGGCGGTGGATCCCGTGGCGGGCACCGTGGGATGGCGGACGCCGCCGCTCACGTCCAACAACATCATCCTGCTGCACGGTCCATACATCGTGGCCGGCTACGGCTTCACCGCCGAGCCGGACAGCCTGTTCCTCATCGATCGAGCGACGGGCCGCATCCTGGACCGCCAGCCGCTGGACAGCGCGGCGGGCTACCTGGAGGTCACGGGCGAGGACCTGGTGGTGGTCACCACGAACCAGCTCTACTACTTCCGCATCCAGCCGCGGTAGGCGGCCTTGAGACAGGGGCGGAGCCCGGCACCCACCCGGAGCGAATTCCCGGTGAGGTGAGCGGAGGCGTGAGATGGCCGGTGTGGTGAGTGGGGGGCGCACCCCGCCGGAGTGGAGGCGCCCGGATGGACGATGAGGTGAGCGGAGGCGCCCCCCCAGCCGGAGCGAATGAATTCGCCGCTGGAAATTCGCCAAGTCCGCCTTCGCGGACTGCCCCAGAGCGGGATGCCCGCGTACACCGGGGCGGCGTTTGAAAGCAGTTGAAGCTCTGTTCGTGTCGCGCCTCGGCGCGAGACAGGGCTTACCGCAGTCCCAGCGGCGGATTCATCCGCTCAGGCTCGATGCCCGCCCGGGTGCACGGCCCGGATGCGAGGGCGGGCTTTCGTGCACGTGGCCGGGCAGGGTTTTGCCGCCGGGCAGGAGCCGTCGCACCCATGCAGTTGAAGCCTCACGCAGTTTGTGAGGCTTTCCGCCGTTGTTGCGGCGACTTCAGTCGCTCAGCCGGTCCCCTTCCCCCGTCTGCACCCGCCAGAGCGCGGCGTACATCCCGCCCGCGGCCAGCAGGTCGTCGTGCGTGCCCTGCTCCACGATGCGGCCGCCTTCCATCACGTAGATGCGGCTCGCGTTGCGGACGGTGCTCAGCCGGTGCGCGATGGCGATGGTCGTGCGGTCACGGCTGATGTGGTCCAGCGAGCGCTGGATGGCCGCCTCCGTCTCGTTGTCCACGGCGGACGTCGCCTCGTCCAGCACCAGGATGGGCGGGTCCTTCAGGATGGCCCGCGCGATGGCGATGCGCTGCCGTTGCCCGCCGCTGAGCTTGACCCCGCGCTCGCCCACCAGCGTCTCGTATCCCTCCGGAAGCGACATCACGAACTCGTGCGCCTCGGCCAGCCGCGCCGCGCGCTCCACCTGCTCGGCCGTGGCGTCGAAGGAGCCGTACGCGATGTTCTCGCGCACGGTGCCGGAGAACAGGAACACCTCCTGGCTCACCAGCCCGATGGACCGGCGCAGGTCGCCCAGGCGGACCGTGCGGATGTCCGTGCCATCCAGCAGGATCTCGCCCGCGTCCAGCTCGTACAGGCGCAGCAGGAGCTTTACGAGCGTGCTCTTGCCCGAGCCCGTGGGGCCCACGACGGCCACCGTCTCCCCCGGCGCGATCCGCAGCGAAAAGTCTTGCAGCACGGGGTCGCGGCCGCGGTAGGCAAAGGTCACCGCGCGCATCTCCACGGCGCCGCGCACCGTCTCCCGGGGCAGCGCGCGGTCGCCGGGGTGCGCCTCCACGGGCGTGTCCAGCATCCCGAAGATGCGGCGCGTGCTGGCCATGGCGCGCTGGTACTGGTCCAGCGTCTCGCCCAGCCGCGTCAGCGGCCAGAGCAGCCGCTGGGTGATGTAGACCAGGAAGCTGTACGTTCCCACCGCCAGCGCCCCGTCCAGCACCTGCAGGCCGCCGAAGACCAGCGTCCCCGTGAAGCCGATGAGGACGAGGATGCGGATGAGCG
>DATING010001591.1:0-3658 GCA_035474555.1 Longimicrobium sp.
CGAGCTGTACGTGCTGGCCAGCCGCGGCGTGTACAGGATCGTCGCGGCGGAGTAGAGACGAGAGCGGGGGCGGGTGGATGGGTTTTGGCGGATGGGTTTCGCGGGAAGAGCGGCGTTTCGGCGGGACGAGAGCGTGGTGTCGTGGAGGGGATGAGAGCGGTGTTCCGGCGGGGCGGAAGCGAATGAATTCGCGGCTACAACATCACGCTGTCGGCCTCCGCCGACACCACGGGGCCGGCTCTCTCGCGCGAGAGCCGGCCCCGTCCGCATGCGGAGTCTTGAAACCCGCCTCCCGCACGATCTCCCGCCTCAACCGACCATGGCCCCGTAGAAGTCTACACCCCCTCCCACGCAGTTTGTGGGAGGGGGTGGACGAGCCTAAGCGAGGCCGGGGGAGGGCCCCTCGCGCGCGCGGATCACCACGTGAAGTAGACCACCATCGCGGCGATGACCCACTCCCACGCCGCGTGCATGGGCGGGAACCAGTGGCGGATGCCGTGCTTTACCGCGCCCGTGTGGTGCGCCAGGTTCCACAGCCCGTGCGCGGCGAACCCCGCCGCGAGCCACAGCGGGTTCCACCACAGCGACAGCGCGGCCATCACCGTCAGCGCGCCCCCCGCCAGCGCCTCGCCGATCAGCCGCCGCCGCGATCCCTCGCGCAGCGCCACGCCGTAGTAGATGCCCCCCGTGAACGCCAGCACGAGCGCCAGCAGGTCGAACGCGCCGTCCGGGTGCAGGTCGAAGATGAAGTAGTACGGCACCGCCAGCGCAAACCCGACGAGGACGGGCACCAGCGGCGTGCGCTTGCGCGAGGGGACGGATACGGCGGCCGGTTCGGGCATCAGGGACGGCAGTGCGAAAGTGCGAAAGTGCGAAAGTGCGAAAGTGCGAAAGTGCGAAAGTGACAACCCAGGCCCGATCGGTCTCGGTGCACCGGGGCGGAGATCCGGCGGGCGCCCCCACCCGCTCGTTCCTCGCGACCTCCCCCAATAAACCCTGGGGGAGGTGAGATGGATCGTGCCGGATGGCGGGCTGACTGCACCGGCGGAGAGCCCCCTCCCCCCCGGCCCCCTCCCCCGCTTCCGCGGGCAGGAGGGGGAGAACTTCATTCCGGCACGGACATCGTGCTGACGTGGCACTCGCCCGCGATGGACAGTCCGCGCAGGCGGACTTCGTGTGTTCGTTGCGGCGAATTCATTCGCTCTGCCGGGCTCGGAACCTCATCTTCCCGCCGCCGACCCGATCTCGCCGCCGACCCGCTCTCCCGTCCGAATCACCCCACCCGCGCCGGCGCCGGCTCCCGCGGCAGGGCCAGGGGGAGCAGCAGCGCGGCGGTGAGGGCGATCACGGCGCCCATCGTGAACGCCACTTCCGCGCCGAACGCCTGCCACACCACCCCGAACACGATGCTCGCCGGCAGCGCCGCCAGCCCGATGGCCGCGTGGTACGCGCCGAACGCGCTCCCCCGCAGCCCCGCCGGCGCCAGGCGCGCCACCAGCGCCTTCTCCGGCCCCTCCGTGAGCCCAAAGAACAGGCCGTACACCAGGAACAGCGCCCACACCTGCCACGCCGCGTCCACCACGGCGAAGCCCGCGTACACGGCCGCGTACACCAGCCACCCGGCGATGATCGCCCGCCGCGCGCCCACCCGGTCACTCCAGCGGCCGCCCCAGATGCTGAACACGGCCTTGCTCACGTGCAGCGCCCCCCACAGCAGCGGGATCAGGGCCACGGGCACCCCCGCCTGCGCCGCGCGCAGCAGCAGGAACGCATCCGACGCATTCCCCAGCGTGAACAGCACCAGCACGCCCAGGTAGCGCGGCAGCACCGGCCCCAGCTCGCGCAGCCGCGGCACCGCCGGCGCGGACGCCGGCCGCGCGCCGCCGTCGGGGAAACCGGCCGGCGCCGTCTCCCGTACCTTCCACGCGACGACGATCACCGTCAGCAAGCCGGGGATGATCGCCAGCCCGAAGACCGTGCGCAGGTCGCCGTCCAGCGCCAGCAGCAGCGCGGATGCCAGCAGCGGGCCCGCCACGGCGCCGGAGTGGTCCGCCGCGCGGTGCAGGCCGAACGCGGCGCCGCGGTGCTCCGGGGGGATGGACTCCGCCAGCAGCGCGTCGCGCGGGGCCGTGCGCAGCCCCTTGCCCACGCGGTCCGCCAGGCGGATGGCCAGCACCTGCCACGCCACGGCCGCCACCGCGATCAGCGGGCGGGCCAGCGCGGCGATGGAGTATCCCAGCACCGTGAGCGGCTTGCGGCGCCCGGTGCGGTCCGCCACCCAGCCGCTGGCCAGCTTGAGCAGGCTCGACGCGCTTTCCGCCGCGCCCTCGATCAATCCCAGGAACGCCGTGCTCGCGCCCAGCGTGCCCGTGAGGAACAGCGGCAGCAGCGGATAGATCATCTCGCTGGACGCATCGTTCAGGAACGAGGCCACGCTCAGCCACAGCACGTTGCCGCGCATCAGGCTGCGCGCGCGGGGCGCAGGGTCGCTCAGGAGGCTGCCTTCCGTGGGGGCATGGGCGTATCTTGCTCCCCACAATCCCACTCGAACGCCCGGAGGGCAAGATGGCAGGTGGATGGATGCGTTTCGCGGCGGCCGCGCTGGCCGTCGCCGCGGGTTCGGTGCCGGTGGCCGCGCAGCAGGCGGATTCCGCGAAGCTGGCGCGCGGGCGGCAGTATGCGCAGTGGGTGCTGGAGACGCGCGCGGACACGCTGTGGGCGCTGTTCAGCCCGCAGATGCGCGCCGCCATCCCCACGGTGGATGCCATGCGCGCCATGAACCAGCAGATCCAGGCGCAGGTGGGTACCGAGACCGAGGTGGTGAGCGAGCGGATGCTGGATCCCTCGCCCGCGCCGGGGCTGGACGTGTACGTGCGCAGCGCGCGGTTCAGCAATGCGCCCGTGGTGCTGGACCTGGTGATCGCGCTGGATTCCGCCGGCCTCATCCACGGCCTCACGCTCCGCCCGCAGGCGACCCGGACGCCCGCGCCCAGCCAGTTCCTGGAGTACCAGACCAAGACGCCCCTGCGCCTGCCGTTCCAGGGCGACTGGTACGTGTTCTGGGGCGGGCGCACGGTGGACCAGAACTACCACGCCGCCCACCGTGACCAGCGCTTCGCGTACGACCTCGTCGTGCGGCGCGACGGGCGCTCACACGCGGGGGACGGCAAGCAGCTGGAGCAGTACTACTGCTGGGGCCAGCCCATCCTGGCGCCGGGCGCGGGGACCGTCGTCACGGCGCTGGACAGCTTGGCGGACCAGCAGCCGGGGCAGATGGATTCCCGCAACGTGGCCGGCAACCACGTGATCGTGGACCACGGCAACGGCGAGTTCTCGCTGCTGGCGCCCCTGCGGCGGGGGAGCGTGGCCGTGCGCGCGGGGGACCGCGTGGCGCAGGGGCAGAAGCTGGGCGAGTGCGGCAACAGCGGCAACACGAGCGAGCCGCACCTGCACTACCACTTGCAGAACGCCGCCGTCTTCGGGCAGGGCGAGGGCATGCCCGCGCAGTTCAACGCCTACCTCGCCGACGGCCAGCCCGTCGCCCGTGGCGAGCCCGTGAAGGGGCAGACGATCCGCGCGCAGTAGGGATGGGGGGGTACGGATCGAGCCGGTCGATCGGGGCTCGTGCACCGGGCGAGGGGCCCCACCCCCCCCCCCC
>DATING010001592.1:0-12948 GCA_035474555.1 Longimicrobium sp.
CACGGAGCTGGACCGCTACCGGACGGCGTTCCGGGCCATCATGGCGGAGCTGCTGCTGGCGGAGCCGGCGGCGTTCCCCGGCGCCACGGCCAACGGCCTCGCCGCGGTGGCCGTCAGCTGGATCCAGGGGTGCGCCGTGCAGGCCATGATCGACCCGGACTTCGACGCGGAGGAGTACCTCGCCTCGGTCGGGAGCATGGTGGGGTGGACGGCGTGACGGCGAAGGCGGAGGATGCAGGGCTGGAGGGGGCGGGGCAGTTCCCGCGGGACGGGCAGGTTCATCCGCGCTGCAAGGCAGGGATCATGAGCAAGACGGTTCTTCTCGTCGAGGACAACGCGGACAACCAGGAAATCTACCGCCTGATCCTTACGCACCACGGCTTCGCGGTGCTGCAGGCCTGGGACGGCGCGTGCGGTGTGCGGATGGCGCGGAACCATGCGCCGGACCTGATCCTGATGGACCTGACCATGCCCCTGGTGGACGGCCTGGAGGCCACGCGCATGCTCAAGGCGGACCCGGTGACGGCCGCCATCCCCATCATCGCCCTCACGGCGCACGCGGAGACCGAGGACCGCGCGGCGGCCGAGGCGGCGGGGTGCGTCTCGTTCCTGGCCAAGCCCGTTACGCCGCACCACGTGGCCGTGGAGGTCCGCCGGGTCCTGGGCATTGGCGATGCGCCGGAAGGATGAGCGGCGGCGGGAGACGGCGGCGGGGCGACGACGCCCCGTGCCAACGAACACGGGAGAATCCATGACCGACCCGGCGATGCCGCAGTTCCGTTCACTGGACCGTGAGGCGTGCACGGCCATCCTGGACCGCAACCACGTGGGCCGCATTGCCTACGGGCGCGACGGCCGGGTGGACATCGAGCCCCTGAACTACGTGCACCACGACGGGTGGCTGTACGGCCGTACCTCGCCGGGGGCCAAGCTGGCGGCCACGGACGCCGTGTGGGCGCAGGTCGCGTTCGAGGTGGACGAGGTGGAGGCGCTGTTCCAGTGGCGCAGCGTGGTGGTGCACGGCGGGTTCTACACCATGGAGGACGACGGGCGCATGGCCCACGACCACGAGTGGTGGACGGGCGTGCAGCTGCTGCGCACCCTGATCCCCGGGACGTTCACCGCCGCCGACCCCGTCAAGTTCCGCACGATCGTCTTTCGCGTGGCGGTCCAGGAGATCACCGGGCGCGAGGCCGTCCCCGGCGAGGCGCCCGCGCCCGCCGGCGCGGAGGCGTGACGCCAGGCTGGACGACGGGCGGCGGCGTGCGGCACCGGACCTGGGGCCCGCATGCGTACGCGCCCGATGAAAAGCGGCCCCCGGCCGTGGTACCGGAGCGGGCACACTGCCGCGCTCCCGCTTCTGCCGAAGGACGATCTTGCCCGATGACGGCTCCACGACAGCACCGCTCCGCATTCGCACCCTCTTCGCGGCCCGCGTTCCCGCGGGCCGGGACGAGCTGCTGTCCGGACCCATCCGGGGCGAGCTGCTGGGCGCCGACCAGCTCGCCGACAAGGCCCGCGACGTCGCCGGCCGGCAGCACCTGGCGGACCGGCCGCGCCCCGGCCGCGGCGCCCTTCTCCTCTCCCGCCTGACGCAGACGCGCGCCCTGCTGGACGACGTCTATGCCCGGCTGGGCGCGGGCGCGGACCGCGACGTGGACGTGGGCCCGGCGGGCGAGTGGCTGCTGGACAACGCGCACGTGGTGCGCGAGCACATCCGCGAGGTGCGCGCAACCCTGCCCCCCGGCTACTACCGCGAGCTCCCCGAGCTGGCGGACGGGCCGCTGGCGGGGTATCCGCGCGTCTACGAGCTGGCCATCACCCTCATCTCCCACACGGAGAGCCGGGTGGACCTGCGCAACCTGGAGCACTTCGTGGCCGCGTTCCAGGCCGTGGCGCCCCTGCGCATCGGGGAGCTGTGGGCCGTGCCCGCCATGCTGCGGCTGGCGCTGCTGGAGAGCGTGCGGCGCATGGCCCTGCGCACCGTGCAGCGCATGGACGAGATGGAGAACGCGGGCGCCTGGGCGGCCCGCATCGGCCTGGCCAGCGGGCAGGGGACGGAGGCGCTGGGGGACGCGCTGGACGCCTTCGCGGGCGACCCGCCGCCCCTCACCCCCGTGTTCGTCTCCCGCTTTCTGCACCAGCTGCGGCTCACGCGCGGCGCGTACCCCCCGCTCGCGCAGATCGAGCACTGGATCGGCGAGCGCGCGCTGGGCGCGGAAGACGCCGCCGCCCGCTCCACGCAGCACCTGGCGCTCACGCAGGTGGTGATGGCGCACAGCATCACCTCCCTGCGCACCATCGCCCACCTGGACTGGGCCGGCTTCGTGGAGCGGCAGAGCGCCATGGACGCCGTGCTGCGGGAGGACCCGTCCGGCTTCTACGGGCGGATGACCTTTGCCACGCGCGACCGCTACCGCCACGCCGTGGAGCGCATCGCCCGGCGCACGGGACTGGGCGAGCAGGCGGTGGCGGCGGCGGCGCTGGACCGGGCCCGCGCGGCGCTGGCGGACGGGGGTGCGGTGGATGGGGGCGCGGCGGACGGCGCGGAGCCCCCCCTGCGCGCCCACGTGGGCTGGCACCTGGTGGACGACGGGCTCCCCGCGCTGGAAGCCGCCACGGGCTACCGCCCCTCTCCCCTGGAGGCGCTGCACCGATGGGTGCTCCGCCACCCGGACGGCGTGTTCGGCGGCGCGACGCTCGCGGGAACGGCGGCCGCGCTGGCCGCCGTGCTGTGGCTGGCCGGGCCCGCGGGGCGGGCGGCGTGGCCCCTGGTGCTCGTCGTTGCCCTCCTCCCCGCGTTCAACATCGCCCTCAGCGCCGTGAACCAGCTGCTCACGGCGTACCTGCCGCCGCGCGTGCTCCCCAAGCTGGAGCTCAAGGAGAACGGCGGCATTCCCGCCGCGCTCCGCACCGCCGTCGTCGTCCCCACGCTGTTCCCGGGGGTGGCGGCGGTGCACGAGGCGCTGGAGAACCTGGAGGTGCAGTTCCTGGCCAACCGCCAGGCGCACCTGCACTTCGCCGTGCTCAGCGACTTTACCGACGCGGCCGCGGAGCACGTCGCGGGGGACGACGCCATCGTCGCGGCGGCGGAGGCGGGGGTGCGCGCCCTGAACGCCCGCTACGCCCCGGGGCGGGAGGACGCGTTCTACCTCTTCCATCGCCCGCGCCGGTGGAACCCGCGGCAGGGCGTGTGGATGGGATGGGAGCGCAAGCGCGGCAAGCTGGCCCAGTTCAACCACTTCCTGCGCGGCAACGCGGCGGACGCCTTCCACGTCGTCGTGGGCGACGTGCAGGCGCTGCGCGGTTCCCGCTACGTCATCACCCTGGACGCGGACACCGTGCTCCCCCCCGGCGCCGCGCCGGACCTGGTGGGCGCCCTGGCCCATCCCCTGAACCGCGCCGTGTACGACGCGGCGGCGGGGCGGGTGGTGCGCGGCTACGGCATCCTGCAGCCGCGCGTGGGGGTGTCCCTTCCCAGCGCCCACCGTTCGCGCTTCGCGGCCATCCACTCCGGCCATCCCGGCGTGGATCCCTACACGGTGGCCGTCTCGGACGTGTACCAGGACCTGTACGGCGAGGGGAGCTTCACGGGCAAGGGCATCTACGAGGTGGATGCGTTCGAGCAGGCCACGCACGGCCGCTTTCCGGAGAACACGCTCCTGTCCCACGACCTGGTGGAGGGGAGCTACGCCCGCGCCGGGCTGGCGACGGAGATCAGCGTCTACGACGACTATCCCACCCGCTACCTGACCTGGACGCGGCGCAAGCACCGCTGGGTGCGCGGCGACTGGCAGCTGCTGCGCTGGCTCACCCCCCGCGTGGCGGGGCCGGACGGCCCGGAGCCCAACCGGCTCCCCGCGCTGGCCCGCTGGAAGATCCTGGACAACCTGCGGCGCAGCACGGTGGAGATCGGCCAGCTCGCGTTCCTGGCCGCCGGGTGGACGCTGCTCCCGGGATCGCCCCTGCGCTGGACGGTGCTGGGGCTGCTGGCCATCGCGGCGCCGTGGATCGTCTCGCTGCTGCTGGCGGCCCTGCGCCCGCCCCTGGACCGCTCCTGGCGCGCCTACTACGCCGCCGTGGGGCGCGACGCCCTCACGAGCGCGCAGCAGGTGGGGCTCGCCATCGCCTTTCTCCCGCACCAGGCCTGGGTGTCGGCGGACGCCATCGCCCGCACGCTCTGGCGGCTCTTCGTCTCCAAACGTTCGCTGCTGGAGTGGCAGACGGCGTCCGGCGCGGAGCACTCCGTGTCCGGCACGGCCGCCGGCGTGTGGCGCGCCATGGTGCCGGCGCTCGCCGTGGCGGGGGCCCTCGGGCTCGCGGCAGCCCTGCGGATCGTGGTCGGGGACGGCCCGGCGTGGACGCTCGCGGCCGCCGCGGGGCCGCTGCTGGCGCTGTGGATGGCGTCCCCCGCCATCGCCCACGCCCTGAGCGCGCCCGCCATCCGCCTGCGCCGCCCGCTCACGGCCGCCCAGCGCGGCGAGGCCATGCGCCTGGCGCTGCTGCACTGGCGCTTCTTCGACCGCTTCGTGGGCCCGGAGACGCACGGGCTGGTGCCCGACAACTTCCAGGAGGACCCGGCCCCCGTCGTCGCCATGCGCACCTCGCCCACGAACATCGGGCTGCAGCTGCTTGCGACGGGAAGCGCGTACGACCTGGGGTTCATCACCCGGGGGGAGATGGTGCGCCGGCTGGAGACGGCGTTCCGCGCCCTGGAGCGCCTGCGCCGCCACCGCGGGCACTTCTTCAACTGGTACGACCTCAACGACCTGCGGGTGCTGGAGCCGGCGTACGTGTCCACGGTGGACAGCGGCAACCTGGCCGGTCACCTGGTGGCCCTGCGGCAGGCCTGCCTGGCCGCGCGCGACGCGCCCGGCGGGGACGCGCGCCTGGGCCCCGCCCTGCGCACGGCCCTGCGCCTGGCGGAGGAGCGCCTGCGTGCGCTCGCCCCTCCCGCGCCGCCGCGCGGGGCGCAGGCGGCACGGGGGATGGAGGCGGCCGCGGCCCGCGTGCGGACGGCGCACACGGCATGGGCCGCGGCGGCGGAGACGGTCGCGGCGACCGGATCCACCGGATCCACCGGATCGGCTGGATCGGCTGGATCGGCTGGATCGACGGCATCGACTGGATCGGCTGGATCGACTGCCGGGCAGATGATGCCGGCGGATGCGGCGCTGGCGGCGCTCGAAGCCGGGCTGCGCGAGGCGCTCGCGGCGCTGGACGGGGCGGCGCTGGCGACGGACGCGCGGGAGGCGGCGGGGGAGTGGATCGCCTGGAGCCTGGACCGCGTCGCGGAGCATCGCGCCGGCGCGTCCGCCGCGCCCGCGGACGAGATCGCGCGGCTGGAGGCGCTGGCGGCGCGCGCGGACCGCTACGTGGCGGAGATGGACTTCCGCTTCCTGTTCGACGAGGCGCGGGAGCTGTTCTCCATCGGCTACGGGGTGGCGGAGCACACCCTGGACCCTTCGTACTACGACCTGCTGGCCTCGGAGTCGCGCCTGGCCAGCTTCATCGCCATCGCCAAGGGCGACGCCCCCGTGGACCACTGGTTCCGGCTGGGCCGCTCGCTCACGCACGCCGGGGGCGAGACGGCGCTGGTGTCGTGGAGCGGCAGCATGTTCGAGTACCTGATGCCGGCGCTGGTGATGCGCTCGCTCCCCCATACCCTGCTGGACCAGACGTACGCCGGCGCCGTGCGGCGGCAGGTGGCGTACGGCGTGGAGCGCGGCGTTCCGTGGGGGGTGAGCGAGAGCGCGTACAACCTGCGCGACCGCCACCTCACCTACCAGTACCGCGCCTTTGGCGTCCCCGACCTGGCGCTCAAGCGCGGGCTGGGGCGCGACCTGGTGATCGCGCCCTACGCCTCGGCCCTGGCCGTGATGGTGGCGCCGCGGCGGGCCCTGGCCAACCTGGCCGCGCTGGAGAAGAAGGGCGCCCTGGGGCCGTACGGGTTCCGCGACGCCCTGGACTACACCCGGCCGGACCCGGAGCGCCGCTTTGCCGTGGTGGGCAACTACATGGCGCACCACGTGGGGATGGGGCTGGCCGCGCTGACCAACGCGCTCACGGCGCAGGTGTGGCAGGAGCGCTTTCACGCGGACCCGCTCGTGCGCTCGGCGGAGCTGCTGCTGCACGAGCGCATCCCCCGCCGGCTGGTGGTGCAGGAGGCGCAGGCCACCCGCGCGGACGAGGCCCTTCCCGACCCCGAGACCGAGAACCCGGCCGTCCGCGAGTTCGACCGGCCCGACACCTCGCGCCCGCACATCGCCCTCCTGGGCCGGGCGCCCTACACGCTGATGGTGAGCCACTGCGGGTCGGGATACAGCCGGTACGAGGAGCTGGCCGTCACCCGCTGGCGGGCGGACGGCACGAGCGACGCCACGGGGCAGTTCTGCTACCTCAAGGACGTGGAGTCGGGCCGCGTGTGGTCGGCGGCGCACCAGCCGGTGTGCGCGCCGGCGGACGACTACCGCGCCCTGCTGGCCACGGACCGGGTGAGCTTTCACCGCTCGGACGGGGGGATCGAGACGCGGACGGAGATCGCCGTGGTGCCCGAGGACGCGGCGGAGGTGCGCTGCGTGACGGTGACCAACCGCGGCGCGGCGGTACGGGAGATCGAGCTCACCAGCTACGGCGAGATCGTGCTGGGGCCCCCGGACGCCAACCGGGCGCATCCCGCGTTCGCCAACCTGTTCGTGGAGACGGAGTGGCACGCGTGGTGTGCGGCCGTCACGGCCACCCGCCGCCCCCGCGCCGCCGGCGAGCCCGCCCTGTGGTGCGTGCACGTGGTGGACGGGGGACACCACCGCGTGGGCCCCGTCACCTGCGAAACGGACCGCGCCCGCTTCATCGGCCGCGGGGGGACGACCCGCGATCCGCTGGCCCTGACGGAGGACGGGCCGCTCTCCTGCACCGTGGGCGCGGTGCTGGATCCCGTCTTCGCCCTGCGCACGCGGGTGCGGCTGGAGCCCGGCCAGTCCGCCTCCGTGGCGTTCACCACCCTCGTCGCGACCACGCGCGAGCGCGCCTTCGAGCTCGCGGGGCGCTACCACGACTCCAGCGCGGCGCAGCGGGCGCTGGACCTGGCGTGGACCTCGCAGCAGGTGGAGCTGCGCGAGCTGGGACTGACCCCGGCGCACGCCGCCGTCTTCCAGGAGCTGGCGGGTGCCCTGTTGTATCCGCGCCCGGAGCTGCGCGCCTCCCAGGCGGAGCTGGTGCGCAACCAGGGGGCCCAGCCGCTGCTCTGGGCAGCCGGGATCTCCGGCGACTGGCCGGTCGTCCTGGCTGCCATCGACACGCAGGAGGGGCTGCCCACCCTGCGCCAGCTCTTCGCCGCGCACCGCTACTGGCGGCGCCGGGGGATGACGGTGGACCTCGTGGTGCTGAACACCCAGCCGCCCTCGTACCTGCAGGAGCTGCAGGACCGGATCATGGAGGCCATGTTCGCCTCCGGCGAGACGGAGCTGGACCGTCCCGGCGGCGTGTTCGTGCGCCGCATGGACCAGCTGGACGACGACACGCTGCTCATGCTGCGGGGCACGGCCCGCCTGTCGCTGCGCTGCGACGGGCGCACGCTGGCGCACGTGATGGACGCGGCCATGGAGACGGACGCCGTGGCGCCGCGCGATCCCGGGCTGCTGCAGTCCCGTCCCCGCGCGCTGGAGCAGCACGTGCGCGCCGCCGTGCCCGCCGGGCGCCGCATCCGCGCGCACCACGCGGGCCCGATGGCCGATCCCGCGTTCCGCCCCCCGCCGGGGCGCCGCCGCTCGGACGCGGGTGCCCCGCCGTCCTCGCCGCCGGCCCACGCGTCCGCGGACAGGGTCGATGCGTCCGCGGAGGGGGCCGATGCGTCCGCGGGCACGGACGCCCTGCGGTTCGACAACGGCTACGGCGGATTGCGGGCGGACGGCGACTACGAGGTACGCGTCCGCGGCGGCTTCGTGCCCCCGGCACCGTGGGTGAACGTGGTGGCCAATCCGCACGGCGGCTTCATCGTCAGCGAGCGGGGGGCGGGGTTCACCTGGGCGGGCAACAGCTACTTCTTTCGCCTTACGCCCTGGCACAACGACCCCGTGAGCGATCCGCCGCCCGAGGTGCTGTACCTGCGCGACGAGGACTCCGGCGACCTGTGGAGCGCCACGCCGGCGCCCGTGCGGGTGGACACCACGTACACCGTCCGCCACGGCGCGGGCGAATCCGTCTTCGCGTGCGAGCACGGCGGCATCGCCACCCGCCTCACCCTGGCCATGGCGGAGGGCGAGGCGGCCCGGCTGTCGCTTCTCCGCGTCACCAACGCCGGCGATGCCCCCCGCCGCATCGGCGTGACGGCGTACGTGGAGTGGGCGCTGGGGGTGCTGCGCGAGCATACGCAGCACCAGGTGCAGACGCGCTATGACGGGGCATTGGGCGCCGTCCTGGCGAGCAACGCGTTCGATCCGCAGTTCGCCGGGTGGACGGCCTACTGCGCGCTCAGCGAGCCCGTGACGGCGCATACGGCCGACCGGCGCGAGTTCCTGGGGCGCAACGGCAGCCTGGAAGATCCCGCCGCCCTGCGCTCCGCCGGCCTCGCGGGGACGACGGGCGCCGGCCACGACCCCTGTGCCGCCCTGCAGTGCCTGCTGGAGCTGGCGCCGGGAGAGACGCGCGAGATCGCCGTTCTCCTGGGGGCGGCGGAGGGCGAGGCGCAGGCCCGCGCCGCCATCCTCCGCTACCGCGAGGCCGGCGCGGCCGCGGCGGCGGCCGCCGCGAGCGTGGCCGCGTGGAAGGCGCGGCTGTCCGTTGTCACGGTGCGCACGCCGGAGCCCGGGTTCGACGCCATGCTCAACCGCTGGACGCTGTACCAGGCGCTCGGCTGCCGCATGTGGGCGCGCTCGGCGCTGTACCAGAGCAGCGGGGCGTACGGCTTTCGCGACCAGCTGCAGGACGTGCTCGCCTTCGTGTACGCGGAGCCCGCCGTGGCCCGCGAGCACCTGCTGCGCGCGGCCGCCCGGCAGTTCACGGAGGGCGACGTGCAGCACTGGTGGCACCCCCAGAGCGGCCGCGGCGTCCGCACCCGCTTTTCCGACGACCTGGCCTGGCTCCCCTTCGTGGTGGACGGCTACGTGGCCGTCACGGGCGACGCCTCCGTGCTGGACGAGTACGTCCCCTTTCTCGCCATGCGGCCGCTGGAGCCGCACGAGCACGAGGTGTACGAGCTTCCGCAGGTGTCGGACGAGCACGCGTCCGTCTACGAGCACTGCCTGCGGGCGCTGCGTCGGGCGTGCACGGCGGGCGCGCACGGCCTGCCGCTCATCGGCATCGGCGACTGGAACGACGGGATGAACCGCGTGGGGGTGGAGGGGCGCGGCGAGAGCGTGTGGCTGGCCTGGTTCCTCGTCACCACGCTGCGCGCCTTTGCCCTCCGCGCCGAGGCCCGGGGGGACGAGGCCGTCGCGGCGGAGCTGCGCGCGCGGGCGGACGGGTACGTGGCGGCGGCCGAGGCGCACGGGTGGGACGGGGCGTGGTACCGCCGCGCCTACTTCGACGACGGCACGCCGCTGGGCTCGCGGGACAGCGACGAGTGCCGCATCGACTCCATTGCGCAGAGCTGGAGCGTGATCTCCGGCGCCGGCGCGCCGGATCGGCAGGCGCAGGCCATGCGGTCGCTGGAGGAGCACCTGGTGCTCGAGGAGGAGCGGATGCTCGTCCTCCTGGCCCCGCCGTTCGACCGGACGCCGCACGATCCCGGCTACATCAAGGGCTACCTCCCCGGCGTGCGGGAAAACGGCGCGCAGTACACGCATGCCGCGCTCTGGGCCGTGCTCGCCACCGCCCTGCGCGGGGACGGGGACCGCGCGTTCGATCTGTACCAGATGCTCAATCCGCTCACCCACACGGCTTCGGCGGAGGGCGTGGAGCGGTACCGGGTGGAGCCGTACGTGGTGGCCGCCGACGTCTACACGGCGGCGGGGCAGGTAGGGCGGGGCGGATGGACCTGGTACACGGGGTCGGCCAGCTGGATGTACCGGGTGGGGCTGGAGTCCATCCTGGGCTTCGTCCGGCGCGGCGACACGCTCCGCATGGAGCCCTGCGTACCGGGGGATTGGGCGGAGTTCGGCGTGGACTACCGTTTCGGCGGGGCGCTCTACGCCATCACCGTGCAGCGCCCGGCGGAGATCCGGCGCGCGGGCGCGGAGGTCACGCTGGACGGGCGGCTGCTGGACGGCGCGTCCATCCCGCTGCTGGACGACGGCATCCGCCACGACGTGCTCGTCCGCCCGCGCACGCCCTCCGGCTTGGCGCCGGGATGACGATCCGCGGGCCGGGCGCGCGTTTCCCCGGGCGGGACGACAGCGCCCGACCCCTCTCCTCCGGGGTGCGCCGGACGCGTGGGGGGCGGTTGTTTTAGCTTATTTGTTTCCATCCGGTTAGATTGAATGCACTCCGCCGCGGCCCCCTTGGCCCGCGGCGGAGATTCCCGCGCGAGAAAGACCGCATGCCCACGCACGCCGCGGCCGCCGAAGGACGCACCCGCTTCGCATTCCTGGCGGAGACCAGCCGCTGCCTGGCGAGCTCGCTGGACTTCGAGACCACCCTGGCGACGGGGGCGGGGCTGGCCCTGCCGCACTTTGGCACCTGGTGCATGGTGGACGTCGTGGAGGCGGACGACACCATCCGCCGCGTGGCCGTCATCCATCCCGATCCCGAAAAGCAGCGCCTGGCCCGCGCCTTTTACGACGCGCATCCTCCCCACCGTGACGATCCGCTCGGCGCGCCGCGGGTCATCCGCACGCGCGAGTCGGAGTTCGTTCTGGCCTACGACGAAGTGCTGGAGGGCATCGAGGAAGAAGAGCACCGCCTGCTTCTCCACGAGCTGGGCGCGCAGTCGTTCCTCATGGTCCCCATGTCGGCGCGGGGACGGACCCTGGGCGCCATCACCTTCGTCTCCGACGACCGCCGCCGGTACGACGAGGCGGACCTGCTGCTGGCGGAGGACCTGGGGTGCCGGTTCGCCATGGCCATGGACAACGCGCGCCTGTACGCCGCCTCGCAGGAGGACTGCCGGGAGGCCGAGGAGGCCCGCAACGCCGCCACGCTCACCGTGCGCCGCGCCGAGGAGCTGCTGGGCGACGCCAACCTGGCCCGCCACGAGGCGCAGGAGGCGGCCGGCACCAAGGCCACCTTTCTGAACACCATCTCGCACGAGTTCCGCACCCCGCTCACGGCCGTGCAGGGCTTTGCCGACATGCTGCTGGAGGAGGTGGCCGGCCCCGTGAACGAGGCGCAGCGCCACCAGCTGGGCCGTATTCGCGCCGCCAGCGACCACCTGCTGGGCCTCATCGAAGAGATCCTGACCTACGCCTCGCAGCAGACCGGCCGCTCGGAGCTGGGGTTGAAGGAGGTGGACCTGGGCGCCCTGGTCCGCGAAGCGGCGGCGCTCATGGAGCCGGTGGCGCTGACCAAGAAGCTCCGCTTCGTCATCGACGTCCCCGGGGCGCCCGTCCCTTTTCGCACCGATCCCGGCAAGCTCCGGCAGATCGTGCTGAACCTGGCGGCCAACGCGGTCAAGTTCACTCCCGCGGGCGAGGTGCGCGTGGAGCTGGCGACGGAGGCGGGCGGCGCGCTGGTCCGCGTGCGCGACACGGGGATCGGCATTGCCTCGGAGGACGCGGAGCGCGTGTTCGCCCCCTTTGCGCAGGTGGACGAGTCCAACCAGCGCGCGGGGGGGACGGGGCTGGGGCTGGCCGTCACCCGCCAGCTGGCCGGCCTGCTGGGGGGAGAGGTCGTGCTGGAGGCCGCGCCGGAGGGGGGCAGCGTCTTTTCCGTGTGGCTTCCCGTCCTGGTGCCGGGGGAGGACGTCCCGGCGCTGCAGGGGCCGGCGGAGATGTCCAAGAGCGAGCAGCGCACGCGGGGCCGCCGCACGCGGTCGCGCCGGGGGGCCAACCCGCCCCTGTCGGGCCGCGCGGCGCCCGAGGACGGCCCCGGCCGTCCCGTAATTGAGAACACCCGTCCACCGGCGGGGACGTAGCGGAAATTCCAGCACCACCGCCGGTCGAGCTAAATTTTTGCGGCGCAACATCTTGGTCAAAGCGGCCCCGTCGGAACGGCGCTTGCCCTTCCCTTGGGCGGAACCCCGCTGCACCCCGGAGACAAGTCCAATGCGCAACATCATCTTCGCGGGCCTCGCCCTCACCGCCCTGGCCGCCGTGCCGGCCGCGGCGGCGCCCGCATCGCCCCTCCCGCCCGAGGCGCCGGCCGTGCCGGCCCTCCTCCTGGAGTCGTCCTCCACCGCGCTGGCCGGCCTCGCATCCGCGTCGCAGGGCCGCGTGCAGGTGTGGCTGGACGGCTCGCGCGACGTGTACCGCCCCGGCGAGCGCATCCGCGCCCGCGTCCGCAGCGACCGGGACGGCTACGTCGCGGTCTTTCACATCGACACCAACGGCGACGTCGACGTCATCTACCCCTACTCGGAGCACGAGGACGGGTGGATCGAGCGCGGCCGCACCATGAGCCTGGGCTCGCGCGGCGGCTACGACTACGTGCGCTCGCGCGGCGGCTACGGCATGGGCTACATCATGGCCGTGACGCTGGACGAGCCGCTGGAGCTGTGGCGCGTGCGCGAGCTGTACGGCGTGCGCACGGCCGGCTGGGACGGCAACCGCAGCATCTTCGGCGACCCGTTCTACGCCATGGACGAGCTGGTGCGCGCCATCGTCCCCGAGAGCTCGATGGGCTACGAGTCCGTGGACTACGCCACCTACCACGTGGGCCAGCGCTACAACTACCCGCGCTACGCCTGCTACGACTCGTACGGGCCGTGGTACCACCACCGCGGCGTGTACCGGGACGACTGCGACCGCGTGCGCATTTTGCTGGTGAGCTACCCGTGGTACTATGATACGCACCGCTGGCGGGGCAGCCGGCGCTCGTACTACGAGCGCTACTACTACCCGCGCACGGCGGCCCGCA